>CAZHVH010000005.1:0-4492 GCA_964535855.1 uncultured bacterium | reverse complement strand
AGGGAGATCACCCTAGTCGGATCGGTCGAACCCGATCGGAAGGTGAGGATCGTTCCGAAGGTGAGCGGAAGGATAGAGAGGATTCTGGTCGATGAAGGACAGGTCGTCAAAAAGGGCGATCCGCTTGCCGTGATAGAGCACGTCGAGCTTGAGCTGGGGGTCAAGCAGGCCTTAGCCGCATTGAAATCGGCCGAAGCCGCTCTGGAGCAGGCGCGCAAACTCGCCAAAGTAAAGGCCGAATCTCAGCTTAAACAGGCCCAAGCCGCGTTGATAGCCGCTCAGGTCGGGCTCGAACAGGTCAAGGATATATCCGAGGCGAGCGTTCAAGCCAGGATCAGACAGGCTGAGGCAGGACTAGACGCTTTGAAAGCCAATCTGGAGAAGATCAAAAGGGGAGCCAGGCCTGAGGAGATAAAGCGAATGGAGTCGATGGTCGAGCAGGCAAAGGCAGCACTGGATAACGCGAGGGAAAACTACGAGCGGATGAGCGCCCTTTACGAGCAGGAGGTCATAAGCAAACAGACGATGGATGGCGTCGAGATGCAGTATAAGGTCGCCAAAGCCCAATATGAAGCCGCCTTACAGCAGTTGACCATCGTCAAAAAGGGAGCGCGCGAGGAGGATATTCGGGCGATGGAGGCGCAGGTCAGAAGCGCTGAGGCCAATCTAGAGTTGGCAAAGCTCTATGCACAGACCAAAAGCTGGGAGAAGGACGTTAAACTCGCCGAGTCCAGGGTTCAGCAGGCGCAGGCCGCATACGACTTGGCTAAAGCATCCTTCGACGCAGAGACGTGGAAGCTGGAGATCGTAACCGCTGAGTCCAGATACGAACAGGCAAAGGCCGCCTTGGATCTTGCACGACAGAGGTTGAAAGACGCTACCGTCACAGCGCCGTTCGACGGAGTGATAGTTCAGAGAATGATCGATGAGGGCGCGACGGTCGCTCCAGGTGTGGGGATGTTCAACATGGTCAAGATGGACAGGGTTAAAATCATCACCGCCATCTCGGAAAATGAGATCCCGTATCTGAAGGAGGGAATGCCAGTCCTCATCAAAACGGTTACGGGAAGCTTTCAGGGTAAGGTTGATTACGTAAGCTCTACCGTCGATCCTGCCACCAGATCCGTTAGGATCAAGATCTATCTGGACAACACTCAGGGGAAGCTCAAGCCTGGCATGTCAGCCGATGTTGTTCTCGCGCTCGAGATACACTCCAACACCTTTCTCGTCCCCAGAACCGCTCTCCTGAGCGAGAACGGCGGCAACTTCCTGTTCGTCGTGCAAAATGGCAGGGCGGTCAAGAAACCGGTCAGGATCGGCCTGACCGATGAGTGGAACGCCGAGATAACGGAGGGAATCACGGAGAAGGATCTGGTCGTCGTGGCCGGAGGGAACCAGCTTGAGGACGGCGATGTGGTGAAGGTGAAGGGGAGGTAGGAGAGATGAAGATACATGATCTGGCGATAAGAAGGGGCGTTGCCTTCACGATGCTCTTTTTGGCCCTTATCGCTCTGGGCTTGGTTTCGGCCATCAGGCTCAAGCCGGAGCTGTTGCCTGATATAGAGTATCCTGTTATCTCGATTATGACGAGCTATCAAAACGTATCGGCGGAGGACATCGAGACGTTGATCACGCGACCGATTGAAGAAGCGGTCAGCACCGTCAGTCGCGTCAAGGAGGTCTCCTCGGTCTCCAAAGAGGGGGTCTCGATCGTCCTAGTCGAATTCGAGTGGGGCACAGATATGGATGCGGCAGCGCTGGATGTGAGGGACCGAATAGGATTAGTTGAGGATTTCCTCCCCGACGAGGCGAGTAAACCTCTTGTCTTCAAGTTCGATCCATCGATGATACCTATAGCCTCCATAGGCGTCTCAGGGAACCGTCCTGCCGCTGAGATAAGGAAGATAGCTGAGGATAAAATCCTGCCGGCCCTTGAGAGGATAGATGGCGTGGCAGCAGCTCAGATCGGAGGCGGGGCGGAGAGGGAAATACAGGTAATCGTGGATCATCGAAAGCTCGCCGCCCTCGGCCTTTCGATCAATCAGGTGATAAGCGCTCTGAGGATGGAAAACCTGAATCTACCGGCTGGAAACGTTAAGGAGGGGCCGACATCGACACTGCTCAGGACGACAGCCGAGTTCAAATCGGTGGGTGAGATCAAAGATGTGGTGGTCAAGCCAGGGATGCCTCCCGTCTACGTGCGCGACATAGCCGAGGTGGTTGACTCCTTCAAGGAGAAAACCTCGGAGGTCAGGGTGAACGGTAAGCCGGGTATCGTCGTAAGTGTTCAGAAGATGTCCGGAGCAAACACCGTCGAAACGGTTGTCAAGGTCAAAAAGGAAGTAGAGAGACTTAACGAGGATCTATCGAGCGAGGGGATCAGGCTGGCCGTCATCATGGATCAGGCCAGGATAATAAACAGATCTCTGGCCGACCTCAGAACCACCGCCATACAGGGAGCCATACTCGCCGTCCTGGTGTTACTGCTGTTTCTGCACAGCTTCCGAAGCACCATCATCATAGCAGTCGCCATACCCACATCCATCATCATAACCTTCCTGGTGATGGACTGGCGCGGAATGACGCTGAACATGATGACGATGGGAGGACTGGCGTTGGCGATCGGAATGCTCGTCGATAGTGCCATCGTGGTTTTGGAAAACGTCTTCAGACACCGCGAAAGCGGAGAATCGGCCAGACAGGCTGCCAGCATCGGGACGTCCGAGGTCATAAACGCCATAACCGCATCGATCATAACCACCGTCGTCGTCTTCCTGCCCATCGTCTTCGTCCCCGGGATAACCGGCCTGATCTTCAGGGATATGGCCCTGGTTGTCGTTTTCGCCCTGCTCTGTTCCCTTTTCGTAGCTATGACGCTCATACCGCTCATGTGCTCACGGTTTTTGAAGGTCGGCGATAGGAATCGGTTTTTCAAAGCTCTGGCTCGATGGCAGAGGAGGCTGGAGGAAGGATATCGCAATTCGCTCGAATGGGCTCTCAATCATAGGAAGACCGTCATTCTGATCGTGGCCATCGCCTTCTTCGGCACTCTGCTCATGGTTTATCCCTTCGAGCTGATCGGCACGGAGTTCATCCCCGAGACGGACGAGGGCAGGCTTCAGTTTTCGATCGAGTTGCCTGTGGGAACAAGGCTCGAGGAGACCATAAAGACCGTCTCACAGATGGAGGAGAAGATCAAGGAGATCTGTGGGAAGGATCTCGAGGCGATCCTGACGACCGTGGGCACCGGGGAGGGGTTAGCGGCTATGTTCAGAGGAGGAGCGGGCGAACATGCCGCCACGATCGTGGTCAGGCTGACCGATCCCGACCAGCGCAAGCGATCTCAGAAGGAGATGGAAACTCAGGTCTTCGATGCAATATCCAAGATCCCCGGGGTCGACGTGAAGGCCGAGATAAGCTCTCCTTATATGTCCGCCTTCGGCGTGGCACCGATAGTCATAGAGATCTACGGTCACGACCGACGAAAGGCGATGGAGATCGCCGATCAGATTAAAGGGGTGCTCGAGAGCGTTCGAGGTCTCTACAACGTCCATGTGGACGTGGACAAACCTCTGCCTGAATATCACATACTGATAGATCGCAGCGAGGCAGCAGCCAGAGGAATGAGCGCCGCGATGATCGCAAATACCATTCAGAGCTACGTCCAGGGGACAGTTGCAACCCGATACCGCGAGGGCGGCGATGAGTATGACGTGCTCGTGAGGCTTAAAAAGGAAGATAGATCCAGTCGAAATGCCCTGAACTCCCTGCTCGTCCCCACTCCGACTGGGAAGCTCATCCCGCTCAGCTCCGTGGCTAAGATCGAACGAACGTACGGCCCGATCACCATCGATCGTAAGAAACAGGAGAGGTATATCACCGTGACGGCCGGATTAAGGGGGCGAGATCTGGGAAGCGCCATGAGGGAGATAATGATGAAGATCACCTCACTGAAGAGTCAGGGTAAGCTGGAGATGCCCGGCGATCTCTCGATAGAGTTCGGCGGCTCTGCCAAGGAACAGAGGGAATCCTTCAAATGGCTCGGCATCGCCTTCATCGGCGCTATCTTCCTGGTCTATGCCGTCATGGCAGCGCAGTTCGAATCGCTCCTCGATCCGTTCATCATCATGTTCACCGTCCCCCTCGCCGTCATCGGGGTTATCTGGATGCTCGCCCTGACAGGGACGACGTTAAGCATCCTCTCCTTTTCGGGGGCCATAATGCTGGCGGGAATTGTGGTCAACAACGGCATCGTCATGGTGGACTACATCAACCTGTTGCGAAGGAAGTATGGTATGGGATTGATGGAGGCCGTGATAGAGGGCGGTAGGAGAAGGATGAGGCCGGTTTTGATGACGGCTTTGACCACGATCTTCGGCATGATCCCGATGGCCATCGGGTTGGGATCCGGCGCTGAACTTAGGGCGCCGCTTGCCAGGGCGGTCGTCGGCGGATTGACCGTCTCCACCTTCCTGACCCTCTTCTTCGTGCC
>CAZHVH010000004.1:0-31617 GCA_964535855.1 uncultured bacterium | reverse complement strand
TGGTTCTGTTAACATACCAATCCCCCCCACCCGAATATTTGATCCTGGCGATCGTGAATTTGGCCTCCGCCGCTGTTAGGATAGATGTCATAGCGAGCGCAGGGATCATCACGCATAAGACGATAGAAAACCTAGCTTTCACATCAGATCCCTCCTTTTTCTGAGTATCCATTCAGCCGATAGGATCAGAGCTACCACGCCCAGCAACAGGGGGGTGTCCCAGATCTCCCTCTCCCTTTGGAGGATGAGGAACTCATCCTCAGCTTTAATCATCTTCGGCAGGCGATCCAGATCCCTCAATCTAATGTACCTGCCGCCCGATATCTCCGCCAGCTTTTTAAGATATCCCTCGTCGAGGTAAGGTTTTTCGAACTCCAGGGTGGATCTCCGAACTTCACACCTCACGGAATCCTCACCCATCAATGCTCCGCCGTATCGAGCTCGGACGCTAAAACGGTATGAGCCCTCACGGAGGAATTTATAGGAGGCGGTATAGACCCCCGCCGCCCCCTCGACCTCATCGACCTCCAGTGGTAGCTCCTTGCTATATGGGGTTTTGAGCGTCACCTCAACCTGTGCGTTTTTGAGGGGGGTGAAGGTTTCGTCGTAAACTCGCACGGTCAGATCGCCCCTTTCACCGAGCTGGAAGATCTTCTTCCCAAGAGAGGCGGAGACGAGCCTAGCCGTGGTCCTGGTGCCGATCCACCTTATCGCCTGAGCCCAGAACCTTCTATAGGGCGTGTTTGAGTCCTTAGGCCGACCTGCCAATGCCCCCCATACTTTGAAATCCCACCCCCAAAGCCCAGCTCCGCCGATGAACAGCACTTTTCCGGAGCCGTATCTCTGGAAGAGCACCACAGGCAGGTCGGTTTCCGCCCTGTATACCGCCAGGATGCTTGCGCCGGGCTTCGGCGAGAGCCCCGTGAAAAGGCCCTCAAGTGGCGGCAAGTCCTTCCAAGCAGCGAGGTTCTCCTCCTTCGTCCCGCCCAGCCTCATCACCGGATGATACATCCCCTCGCGGCTGAGGGTGGGGTTGAACTCCTCCGAGCGGAAGATGCAACCCTGCGGAGGGATGGATATGGGCAGAAGACGAGCAAGCGGTGTCCTCGTCAGCCCTCTGGAGCCCATGCTGCTTTTGCCGGGCAGGAATATCACGCCCCCGCCTGAGGAGACATATCTGACGATCGACTCAAACTCCCCCCTCGTAAGCGATGATGAATCCAGGTCTCCGATCACCAGCACGTCATACCTGGCAAGGTCGCCGGGTTTGGGCAATCCTTTAAGCCCTCCCTCAATGGGAACCGATCCTTTCAGGCTGGGGATCGTCCCTGGTGGCCTTCGACGCGGGAGTATGAGATAATCCGGCTTTACGTTCGGATCGCCGTCAAGTGCCCTTTTGAGAAAGGCGAACTCCCATCTGGGCGTAGATTCGACGAGAAGAACCTTCAGCTTGGATTTGACAACCTTCAACGGGAAAACCCTGGAGTTGTTCTCAGATGACACCTCATCGGGCAGGGTGGGAAGCGAGAGGGTATACGTGAAATCGCCCTCTGCGGATGGTCTGAGCTGAAACTTCACCTGCACCGTTCGGCCTTTGAGCTCCGTCAGCTTTCTCACCTCCGCTCCACCCTCATTTTCCCTGAGGGTCACCTGGATTTTCTCGCCATCATATCCCAGATTTTCGATAAAGACGTTAACTTCGGTCGTATGACCCACGTAGGCTATGGGAGGGACGGAGATGGAGGTTATCCTTATATCTTTAGGCGGCCTGGGCGGTCCAATCCCGACGGCGAAAACGGGGACGGGAAGCCCCCGTGGCAGCGGCCTTCCTGAGGTATCGGCTCCATCGCTCAGCAGGATGACCCCGGCCAGCGGTCTGCCGCGCCATGTATCCACCGCCGAAAGCAACGAGGAGATGATCTGAGTGGAGTCATCATCTGCCTCCAGCTTCTCCACGTCCAGTGAACTTCTCAGCGACGAACCGAAGGTATAGCCATGTAGTTCAAACCTATCGCTGAGCCTTTCTAAAATTCCGTCCGAAAGCGCCCTTTTAACCCGATCGATTCGTTTCTCCCCTCTATCCTCGATCGACATGCTGCGTGAGGTATCAACGAGCAGTATGAGATCGGGTTTTCTGCGCATCTTTTCGCTGAATATGAGCGTCGGCTCCAGCAGCGCTAAGGTGAGGATGAAAACGGCCAGCCCTCTGAGCGTCACAAGCGCCACTCTGTACTTCCCCTCCGGATTTTTCAGCCTTAGGTAGCTCGCCACGACGATGAGAAGGATCGGCGTGAATATAAGTGCTCCGTTCCAAAACGGCCTGGAAAGGATAAGGTTCATCTCTTACCCCGCTCAAGGGGAATATGAACGTTCATCATCATTAGTGTATCAGCGGGGGGATGAGGTGTCAAGCAGATATCATCGACAGCGCTTTGCGTGAGTTAAAGCGCAAGCTTGACAACGCTTGAGCCGCTATGGTATCGTTAAACCGAGGTTGAACTGTCCATGAGATCGGTCGTTTTCTACGTCCTTATAGCCTCTTTGATCGTCATACCGGCCGGCTGCGGGGCCAGGAGGAATTTGATCGAGGAGTATAACGACTTCGCCATCCGGGCCGCTAAGGCTGGGCTGTGGAAGGAGGCCGCCTTCAGATGGGGGAAGATCACCCAGATGAACCCCAATGACGCCAGGGCCCATAATAACCTTGCTGTCGCATACGAGGCCATGGGAAAATACGATGAGGCGGAGAGGGAATACCGAAAAGCGTTGGAACTCGACCCGGGGAACAAGGCAATTCAGCGGAACTATATCAGGTTCAAACAAATTCAGGGGAGACGCAAGGGGAAAGATGAGGAAAAAGGTTAACCTCGCTATCATGCTCATCCTGATCATAGGCTGTGGCGGCTCTGAGAAGGTCTGGATCAAGGTGAGCGCACCATCACAGCTGGATATAAGCCGATATCGCTCGATAGCTGTGCTACCTCTGGTGCCCTTGGGGGAGGATGAAAAGAATAAGGATCAGGGTGAGGCGATCTCATATTTCATCAGAAGGGAGATCGCCAAGGTGAAGGGGATAAACCTGATCGACGCCCAGACGACCAGACGAACATTGGAAGGGGAGAAGATATCCCTCCAAACACTTGAAAGCCCCGATCAGATGGTGGATATATGCGGGGAGTTGGGAGCGGACGCCGTTATAGCCGGGACATATAAGTTGTACCACGTCAGCGAGCCCAGGAGGTATTACGTTGAGAGGTATTCACCTCAACTGAGGCAGTATGTGACTCAGGCCATCACATATTATGAGAAGACCTATTACCTTAAGCTCCACCTGATGCTCATAGACTCCAAAACTGGCAAACCCATCCTCGATGAGGAGTATGAGCCATCTTACTCCGAGGCACATAACATCGGATCGTTGATAGTTTCGGAAGTTGCTCAGGATAATCCCGCCGTGGAGAGGCTCACCCTGAGCGCACTTTCTCAGTTTCTCAAGAAGATAGCACCACACTATGAGAGGGAGGAGAGGTATCTGCTGAGATGAGACCGAGATACATCATCGACATAGCATCCATTATCCTGATGATCCTGGTTGGCCTCACGCCCTTATGGGCCACGCCGCCCCTATTGCAGAATCACCTCTCCTGGGCCGTCTCCTCCTATTCTCAGTTCTTCGGCAAGAACAAAGTGACGGAGAAGCGGTTCGAATGGATGCTCCATAAGACGGATCATTTCGACATATACTACTACCCTGCCGAAGCCGCTTTAGTGCCGGAGGTTGGGAGAATAATAGAGGAGGCGTATCAGAGGTTGAGCGATGCCCTTAATCACGAGATCGACGGCCGTACCCCGATAATCCTCTACAAATCTCACAATGACTTCCGACAGACAAACGTTACCCTTGAGGATCTGACGGAGGGTGTAGGGGGATTCGCAGAGATATTCAAGCACAGGGTCGTCATACCGTTCACCGGCTCGCGCAGGGAGCTGAGAGAGGTTCTCTTTCATGAACTGACACACATATTTCAATATGACATCATCTACCAAAAGCCTTTAGCTCACATCTACACGGGCGAGTTTCTCTACAGCCCACCCCTTTGGTTCATCGAGGGGATGGCCGAGTATTTCGCACAGGATATGGACTCCGTGGGAGAGATGGTTTTAAGGACCGCCGTTCTGACAGATGGGATTGTCCCACTGCCGAAGCTGCATGATTTTTCCATTTTAGGCCCTCGGGTCTATCTGGGCTACAAGGAGGGGCAATCTGCGGTGATGTTTCTCGCCCGAAAATACGGGGAGGATAAGATCGGCTCCATCCTTCAGGAGCTGAGACATAGCCGGACGAAGAACCTGGATGAGGCGATGAAGAACGTGTTGGGCATATCGGAGGAGGAGTTTGATAAGGGATGGCGAAGGGAGTTGAGGAAACGATATTATCCCCTGGTGGGTGAGAGGGATATGCCGGATGTGTTTTCAAAGCAGCTGACACATTCCGATGAGGGGGGCTATCTCAAATTCGCATGGTCACCGAGCGGGGATCTTCTGGCGTGCATCACGACGGAGGAAGGACATTACGATATCAGCGTCATCTCCTCCTCGGACGGGAAGGTTATAATGAAGCCGATTTCGAATCTATACAGGAGCCAGTACGAGGAGATACAGAGCAGAGGCAATGGGATAGCTTGGTCACCTGATGGGGATAGACTTGCCTTTTTCGCCCGAAAGGAAGGACGTGAGACTCTCTTCATCTACAACCTCATAACGAGGGAGTTAAGGAAGGTCTCGATGCCCTTCGACTCCTGTTGGTCACCTGAGTGGTCGCCGGGAGGGAGCAGGATCGCCTTTGTGGCGCTGAAGGATGGCAGATCGGATATCTATCTTCTCTCCCTCAGGCGGCTGCAGGTTGATAAGGTGTGCATCACCAGGGTTACACGGGACATATACGACGAGGGTGGCATCTCATGGAATCCGAAGGAGGAGAAGCTGGCTTATTCATCAGAGAGAGAGGGATGGCGGCGGATAGTCCTTCGGGATCTGATATCGGGTGAGGAGAGGGTTCTAACGCCATCGGGCTTCAACTCCACCTCTCCCAGATGGACGCCCGACGGTGAGGGTCTTCTCTTCATCTCAGACATGACAGGCTTCAACGACATCTATCGAATGAGCGTCTCCACAGGGGAGACCGTCAGATTGATCGGAGCCATAACGGGCTGTTTTGCCCCGGCTCTATCTCCCGATGGGAAGGTTCTAGCCTTTGTGGGATATCACGATGGCAAGCAGGATATATTCACGGCGGGGGTATCCTCTCTATCCCCTGAGGCGGTGAGCTTTCCGGTCGCCAAATCGGAAGGAGGGGTTAAGGAGAAGGAAAGTGAAGAGGGAATAGTTGGCAGGAGGAGATACAGGCCGAAGCTGATGCTGGATGCGATATTCACCGACTTCACGATGTATTCGGATGGGATTTTGAGGAACATCACGCAGCTTATAGCCAGCGATATGATGGGAAATCATAGGGTGATGCTGACGTTGATGGGACAGAGCGGGTATTTCGCTCCGGATTTCGTCGCCTACTACTATTACCTCGGATTGAGACCGGATTTCGGGGTGGGGCTGTATAATTACCACACGGTACATCTGGTGAGGGGAATATGGGGGGATGAATGGTATCTTGAACGCAATACAGGAGCAGCGGCTCTGATGAGCTATCCGTTTAACAGGTACAGACGATTGGAGGTTCAGCTTGAGACGATTTCCATGCCGTTCACATATGACTTTTGGACCTCAAAACCCCTTGAGCGTGGTAATATCACCTATCTAAGCGTCTATCTGATAGGAGATACGGTGAGCTGGAGCGAGTTAGGGCCGAAGGGAGGAGGCAGGTACGCTGTAGGGATTGAGAGGTCGCTTCCGCGACTCGGCAGCGATCTGGACATGACCAACTACATCCTCGATTTCAGGAGATATCTCCCACTTGGGAGACGAACAGTTCTGGCCTTGAGAGGGATGGGAGCGGCTAGCTTCGGTAGGGATAATATGATATACTATCTCGGAGGAATCGATACGCTGAGGGGATATGGATATGAGGAGCTCGGCGGCTCGAGGATGTTGTTGCTGAACGTCGAGCTGAGAGTTCCGTTGATAGATGAGATCCGCTTCGGCTGGCCAGTACCGTGGTCTTTGGGAGGGATAAAGGGCGTGGGTTTCATGGATGCGGGATCAGCTTGGTTCCCCGAGGAGAAACCGACCCTTTGGAAGGTCGAAGGGAGAAAGGTGGAGTTGGTGGATCTGGCCTCCTCGATGGGAGTGGGATTGAGGATGAATTTAGGGATATTCGACCTGAACATGGACTTCGCCTGGAGAACGAACCTAGTTCACATCGAGCCCGGTCCGATCTTCCACTTTGGCCTCGGCGGGGAATTTTGATAAACAAAATGGAGGAGACAAGGATGAAAGGTTCTTTAAGGAAGTTCGTCGCTATCATTCTTATACTGATAGCGGTCTGGATACTGGGTAGGCTGATCGTATCGGTCTATCCGGAGTATCTTTGGTTCAAACACCTCAACTATGCAACCGTCTTCACTAAGATATTCTGGACGAAGGTAGCGATGGGGGTTACGGCGACGGTGTTGCTTTTGGGATTGACCCTGGGCAACCTCTATCTGATATGGCGTTTTTCCAGCGCTCTGAGCCCGGCGATAATCGACGCTATGCCGCTGGGGAGGCCTGATTTCGATCTACGTAAGTACATCTTCGTCGCCCTGAGTATACTCTCGATCTTTTTCAGCCTGATCCTCGGGTATTCGACCGCGTCACATTGGGAGGTGGTTCTGAGATACTTCAATTCCGATGGGATAAAGTTTAACCTGATCGATCCGATATTTCACAAGGACGCAGGGTTTTATATCTTCAAGATGCCTTTCCTGCGATACATATATGGGTGGATCTTCGGGATCTTTCTCCTCATAACCATAGCCACAGTTGCCGTCTATTTCTTCCACGGTCAGATCCTGGATAGGCGTAACCGGTTCGCCCCTCCTTTCAGGGTCAAAGCTCATGTCTTCACTCTGATGGCCATAACCCTTTTCAGCAGGGCTTGGGGTTACAGATTTTTGATGTATGATCTGCTCTATTCAACTAGAGGTAAAGTCTTCGGAGCAGGATACGCTGATGTGTATGCCAGGAAACCGGTGCTCTGGATATTGATGTTCCTCTGCATAGCGGCTGGATTCGTTTTTCTCATCAGCATTTTCATGCGCCGAACGAGATATGCCGTAGGATCGCTGGTGTTGATATTCATCGTCGCCTTCCTGGGCGGCATATGGCCTGCAACGGTGCAGAAGTTCAAGGTGAGGCCCAACGAGCTCGATCTCGAAAGGCCGTTCATAGGGTACAACATCAAATTCACCCGATACGCGTACAACCTAGATAGGATCGAGGAAAAGGAGTATCCTGTCATCGGCCAGCTCACCTACGATGTGGTCACAAGCGATAGGGCGTTCATGGAGAACGTGAGGTTGTGGGATTGGCGGCCACTGAAGCAGATATTCAAACAGCTTCAGGTTCTCAGACCTCAATATGATTTTTCGGATGTGGATATCGATAGATACAGGATAAACGGAAGGCTGAGGCAGGTGATGCTCGCCGCCAGGGAGTTGAATTACAATCAGCTTAGGGCTGAGGCTAAGACCTGGGTTAACCAGACCTTCACCTTCACCCACGGTTACGGCATCTGTGTCGTGCCCGTCAGCGAGATCATAAACGGTCGTCCCCGTTTCTACGTCAAGGACATACCGCTGAACTATGCACCCGAATGGCTGGAGAGGATAAAGGAGAACCCCGGTCCCAGGATATATTACGGCGAGATGACGAATCACTATGTGATCGTCAATCCTCAAAGCGCCAAACCCCGTGAGTTCGATTATCCGATGGAGGAATCGGAGGAGTATGTCAAAAACAGCTATCAAGGTAAGGGTGGTGTTCCCATCTCCTCCATGATCCGCAAGCTGATATTCGCATGGAAGTTCAAAAGCATCAACATGCTCCTTTCAGGCGAGATAAGCCGGAGCAGCCGGATACTGTTCCACAGAAACATCCAGGATAGGATCTCTACGATCGCCCCGTTCTTGAGGTTCGATCAGGATCCCTACATCGTTATGGCAAACGGAAGGCTCTATTGGATAATAGACGCCTACACGGTCACGCATCGTTTCCCTTACTCTGAGCCGATGGAGGATGTGTTCAAGGAGATGGTCCGGTCGAAGTTCGGCCGTAAGACAGCGAGAAGGGTGCTGCGGACGAGAGGGGAACCGTGGGGCAATTACATCCGTAATTCTGTCAAGATCGTGGTGGACGCCTATGACGGGAGCGTTGATTTCTACGTGGTGGATAAGGCGAACGATCCGATGATCCAGTGCTACATGAAGATGCTTCCCGATATGTTCAAGCCGTTTGAAAGCATGCCGCAGGAGCTCAAGGCTCACGCGAGGTATCCGATGGCGTTATTTTTGATCCAGGCCCTCAAATACAGATCCTATCATATGACCACGCCCGACGTCTTCTACGCTCGTGAGGACCTGTGGGAGATAGGATATGAGATATACGACAATACGGCCATCCAAGGCGAGCAACAACCCCAAGTATCGCCGCTTTCAAGACTTACCGGAGTAAGACCACAACAGGCGGGTAAAAGCAACATCCAACCGGTGGAGCCGTACTACCTCATAGTCACGCTGCCCGATGAGAAGAAAAGCGAATTCCTGATCATGATCCCCTATACGCCGGCCGGCAAAGCCAATTTGACCGCCTGGCTGGCCGCCAGATGCGACATACCGGACTACGGAAGGCTACTGGTCTATAAATTCCCAAAGGGTCAGCTCGTCAACGGCCCGATGCAGGTCGAAAGCTTTATAAGTCAGAATCCAGAGATCTCCAAGGACCTATCATTGTGGGATATGCGGGGGTCGAGGGTGTTGCGCGGAAACCTGCTGATCATCCCTATGAGCGGCTCCGTTCTCTATGTCGAACCGATATACATCCAGGCGGAACAATCGGAGAACGCCATACCTGAGCTCAGCCGCGTGGTCGTGGGGTATAAGCAGAGCGAGAAGATGAGCGTCGTGATGGGGATGACGCTTGAGGACGCTCTGAGGAGGATGTTCATGGGAGGAGCGATCTCAGCGGCTCCTTCACCTGCCGGAGTGACTGAGGTCGAGGTGGGGCCAACCCCCGTCGATCAATTCGCAACCGCCGATCAGCTGATAAAACTTGCAAAACAGCATTATGACATGGCCCAACGGGCGATCAAACGGGGAGATTGGGCCGAATACGGAGATCGGATCAAAAGGCTCGGTGAGGTGCTATCACAACTTGAGTCGATCTCAGGAGGTGGAAGATGAGCGTAAATAGGGATGAGGCGATGAAGCTGCTCAGGGAGTATACCAAGAACGAGAACCTAATCAAACATGCCCTAGCCGTCGAGGCCGCTATGAGAGCTTACGCCAGGAGGTTCGGCGAGGACGAGGAGAGGTGGGGGATAGCGGGATTACTGCATGATTTCGATTACGAGAGGTATCCAACCCCGGGCGAACATGCCATCAAAGGTGCCGAGATCCTCGCCGAGAGGGGATATCCCGAGGATATCGTAAACGCCGTGAGATCTCACGCCAATTATGAGGAGTATCCGCCTCAGACCTTAATGGAGAGAACTCTTTTCGCCGTAGACGAGCTGACCGGCTTTATAGTCGCCGTGGCCCTTGTCAGGCCTTCTAAAAGGATAGCGGACGTCAAGGTCAGCTCGGTCAGGAAGAAGATGAAAGACAAAGCCTTCGCTAGAAGGGTGAAAAGGGAGGATATAATCAAAGGGGCGGAGATGCTCGGCGTGCCGCTGGAGGAGCACATAGGGACGGTGCTTGAGGCGATGAAGGGGATAGCCGATCAGCTAGGGCTGTGAATCTCCTTGCCAATTAGGGAGGTATTTGTTATATTTTCTTAAGCCCCCCGATCACATAAACCATCAAACACACCCCTATCTGCGCGGCGGTGCCCTTTGGGGGCGAGGGTTTTGTGCAGGCGGAGAGGGGTGGAAGGACAACCGCTAGTAAGGAGGTTTTGAAATTGTTTAACGTCACGATGAAGCAGCTTCTGGAAGCAGGAATGCACTTCGGGCATCAGACCAGGCGTTGGAATCCGAAGATGGCCCGATACATCTTCACGGAGCGGAACGGCATCTATATCATCGATCTGCAAAAAACCCTCCGGATGATGAAGATCGCCTATGACTTCCTCCAAGAGCTGGCCGCCCAGGGCGGTAAGGTTCTCTTCGTCGGCACCAAGAAACAGGCCCAGGATTCGGTTAAGGAACAGGCCGAAAGATGCGGGATGTACTACGTCAATCAGAGATGGCTCGGAGGGATGTTGACCAACTTTCAAACCATTCGCAAAAGCATCGATAGGTTGCTGGAGCTGGAACGAATGGAGGAGGAAGGGATCTTCGACAAGCTTCCCAAAAAAGAGGTGGTTAAACTCCAGCGCGAGAAGGAGAAACTCGAGAGAAATCTGGGTGGCATCAAAACCATGGAAAAGCTCCCCGATGCCGTGCTGATCGTCGATACCCGAAGCGAGAGGATAGCCGTCGCTGAGGCCAACAAACTCGGCATTCCGATCGTCGCTGTGGTCGATACGAACTGTGACCCGGATCTGATCGATTATCCTATACCCGGCAACGACGATGCGATACGATCGATCAGGCTTTTCTGTACGCTCATGGCCGATGCCATCCTGGAGGGCAAGGGCGAGCTGACGGAAGGTGGACTGGTGGAGGAAGGTGCTGAGACACCTGCTGAGGTCAAAGCTGAAACCGAAACGCCTGAACCTGAAGAAGAAATGACAGGCGGGGAGGAAGCTGAGGAGGAGAAAACTGAAACTGAGGAGGTAGCCGAAGAATCGGTCGAGGAAGATCAAGGAGAGGACGTTCAGGAAGATGTTCAAGAGGAAGTCCAAGAAGAGGTCCAAGATCAAAACGACCAGGAGGAGGTAGCATAGATGCAGGTCACCGCCGAAATGGTCAAATCCCTCAGGGAGAAAACCGGCGCTGGAATAATGGACTGCAAAAAGGCGCTCCAGGAGACGAACGGCGATATGGAGGCCGCTATAGAATGGCTTAGACGCAAAGGGATAAGCACATATGATAAGAGGAAACATAGGGCGGCTTCAGAGGGCGTCATAGCCTCCTATATCCACGCCGGTAATAAGATCGGAGTGCTCTTGGAGCTCAACTGCGAGACGGACTTCGTCGCCAGGACCGATATCTTCCAGCAACTGGCCAAGGACGTGGCGATGCAGATCGCCGCAACCGATCCCAAATACATCAGTAAGGAGGACGTTCCTCCCGAGGTGGTCGAGAGGGAAAAGGAGATCCTTCGCGAGCAGGCCCTCAACGAAGGCAGACCTGAGAGGGTGATCGATAGGATCGTTGAGGGAAGGCTCGAGAAGTTCTTCACCGAGGCCTGCCTGCTGGAGCAACCCTTCATCAAGGATGACAGCAAAACGGTTGGAGAACTGGTCAAAGAGGTCTCCGCCAAAGTAGGCGAAAACATCGTCGTCAGAAGATTCACCAGATATGTCCTCGGCCGATCGGATGACTCAGACTAAACCCGTCTACAAGAGGGTGATATTGGAGCTGAGCGGCGAGATGTTTCGGGGGGAGCCTCCCGGGGGAGGGCCGATAGATTTCCCCTTCCTGGGGGAGCTCTCCCGAAGGCTGATTCAGATCCGGAATATGGGCGTTCAGCTCGGAGTGGTCGTCGGCGGCGGGAACATCTGGCGTGGGGCGGAACACGGAGAGTTGGATCGGGTTACCTCCGATCAGATCGGGATGCTCGCCACCGTCATCAACGCCCTCACCCTTAGCGGGATGCTTAGGAAGCTGGGCTGTAGCGCTTTTGTCTTCAGCGCCATCAGCATAAACAGGGTGGCCGAGAGCCCCTCGCATCTGGAACTGATGAAGAGGATGGAACGAGGTGAGATCGTCATCTTCGCCGGCGGCACCGGAAACCCCTTTTTCACCACGGACACCGGCGCTGTTCTCAGGGCGTTGGAGGTTGAAGCCGACGCCGTGCTTAAAGGCACGAAGGTCGATGGCTTATATTCAGACGATCCCTTCGAAAACCCAAATGCCGTCAGATACTCTGAACTGACCTGCGATGATGCGTTGGACCTGAAAGCCGGCGTCATGGATCTGACAGCGTTCGCTCTCTGCAGGGGCAAGGAGCTTGAAATAGTGATCTTCAAGCTTCTTCCTCTCGATAACATGATCGAAGTTATCCTTGGACATCCCATAGGAACCAGAATAAGGGGGAAATAAAATGGCTGACGAGAGAAGTTTGAAGGCTCTGCTTAAAGATACTGAAGCGAGGATGAAGAAGGCAGTTGAGGCAACCTCCAAGGAGTTCGCCACCATAAGGGCCGGAAGGGCCTCGCCGACCATGCTCGAGGGGATTCAGGTCGATTACTACGGAAGCAGATTACCCGTCAATCAACTTGCAACCATCTCCATCCCCGAGCCGCGCGTGATATTGATCCAACCCTGGGATAAAAACGCCATTAAAGAGATCGAGAAGGCGATATCTCAATCCGATCTCGGATTCAACGTGCTGAGCGATAAGAACGTCATAAGGTTGGTTCTCCCTGAGGTTACCGAGGAGAGAAGAAAGGAGCTGGTCAAGGTCGTTCGCAGGATCGCCGAGGAGGGCAGAGTGGCCGTTCGTAACATCAGGCGGGACACCATAGAGAAGCTGAGGAAGATGGAAAAGGACGGTGAGATCTCCGAGGACGATAGCAGAAGATATCAAAACGAGGTGCAGAAACTCACCGATAAATACGTCGATCAGATCAACGAACACTTGGAGAATAAGGAGAAGGAGTTACTTGAAGTCTGAAAGGGATCTGAGCGAACTTTCGGTCGAGGAGCTGAAAGCCCTTCTCGACCCCGACAACCTTCCCAGGCATATCGCCATCATAATGGACGGCAACGGCAGGTGGGCTCAGAAACGCCACCTGCCGAGAACTGAAGGACATAAGGCCGCTGTTCAGTCCGTCAGGGATGTTGTCGAGATATGCGGTGAGATCGGAATAGAGACGCTCACGCTCTATTCCTTCTCGACCGAAAACTGGAAGCGTCCCAGATCTGAGATCAGGGTGTTGATGGCCATTCTTAGAGAGCAGCTTAGGAGGGAGAGGAGGGAACTCGACCGCAATAACGTTCAGGTCAGAGCTATAGGCGAGATAGAGAATCTGCCCCCCGATGTGCTGGGCGAGCTTGAGAGGACGATCGAACAAACCAAGGATAACACGGGGTTGAAGCTGGTCCTGGCCCTCAATTACGGCGGGAGAAAGGAGATCACGCGCGCCGTCAGGATGATAGCTGATAAGATCAAGTCGGGCCGGCTGAGCCCCGATGAGATCGATGAGGATCTCATCTCAGATCATCTCTACACCTCCGACCTTCCGGATCCCGATCTGCTCATAAGGACGAGCGGTGAGATGCGGGTGAGTAATTTTCTGCTCTGGCAGATCGCATATACAGAGCTATACATAACGCCGGTGCTGTGGCCCGATTTCCGAAAGCGGCATCTGCTTGAGGCGGTTATAGATTATCAGAGACGTGAAAGGAGATTCGGTGGTATCTGATGCTTAGAAGAATCCTGAGCGCTTTTCTGTTCGTTCCGATCATCCTCGCTTTATCCCTTCATCCGATCTCGTTTACGGCCCTTTCATGTATCATAGCGGTTATGATCTATCTGGAGTTTGTAAGGATAGGTCGAAACCTGGGGGTATGGTTTCCAGAACCTATTGGTGTGTTGACCGTGGGGGTAATGCCGATACTGGCCTATTTCAGTCTGAACCCCATGCCCTTCCTGATCGGGGCGATCCTGTTGATCTCCCTTTTCAATGTGGTCCATCGAAAAGGTGAAGGAGCTCTCCTTTCGCTCTCCTCTGCCGTTTTCGGTCTCATGTACATCGGCTGGATGTACGGGTTTCACCTGGTGGAGCTCAGGATGATGGATGAGGGGCTGAAACTCATATTGTTGCTTTTGGCTGTGATATGGCTGGGGGATACAGGAGCGTATTTCACTGGCAGGGCGATCGGCAGACATAAGCTTATCCCTGTCGTTAGCCCTGGCAAGACGATCGAGGGATCGGTAGGCGGTCTGATATGGGGGATGGGAGGGGCAATGGCGGTTAAATACATCTTCAACTTAGACCTGCTGTCGCTTCCCCATCTTATCTCCCTCAGCTTGGTAATGGGGATAACAGGGCAGATAGGGGATCTGACGGAATCCATCATGAAGAGAAACGCGGGGATAAAGGATTCGGGAAACCTCATTCCGGGACACGGTGGTATGTTCGATCGATGCGACAGCATGATCCCGGCCGTCCCCGTTATGATTATCTACCTGAAGATATTGGAATGAAGGGAATCGCTATTTTAGGTTCAACAGGATCAATTGGGAGAAACGCCCTTCAGGTGATCGAGTTGCTTCCGGACGAGTTAAAAGCGGTTGGGCTTGCGGCCAGACGCAGTGTGGAGACGATAACCGAACAGGCTCTGAGGTTCCAGGTCAAGGCGATCGCCCTTTCAGATGAAGCGGCGGCTCAAAGGGCGTCTCAGATGCTGGAGGGGACAGGCATCAAGGTGTTCAGCGGACAAGAAGGCGTTTTAAGGATAGCGGTGATGGATGAGGCCGATATGGTGGTCTCATCCATGGTCGGCATCTCAGGTTTATTGCCGACGCTTGAGGCCATCCGCAGCGGTAAGGACGTCGCCTTCGCCAATAAGGAGGTATTGGTGGCTGGAGGCGAGATCGTTATGAGGGAGATCGAGAGATATGGCGTTAACTTTCTTCCCGTCGATAGCGAGATAAGCGCCATATTCCAATGCCTACAGGGGGGATCGAGGGATGAGATCAAAAGGCTGATCCTCACCGCATCGGGGGGGCCGTTCAAAGGGTTCTCACCGCATGAGCTTGAAAGCGTAACAGTCTCACAGGCTCTCAGACATCCAAACTGGAGGATGGGATCTAAGGTCACGATAGATTCAGCTACGCTGATGAACAAGGGATTTGAGGTGATCGAATCGATGTGGCTGTTCGGGGTGAAGCTTGAGAGGATAGATGTGGTCGTGCATCCTCAGAGCATCGTCCATTCGATGGTCGAATTCGTGGACGGCTCCATCATAGCCCAGTTGGGCGTCCCCGACATGCGAATTCCGATTCAATATGCCCTCACCTATCCCAGAAGAGCGCCTGCTCCCGACAGATATCTGAACCTGGTGGAAGTGGGGACTTTGACGTTTGAGCCCGTGGATATGAAGGCGTTCCCGTGTCTGGGATATGCATACGAGGCGGCGAGGATAGGCGGCAGCATGCCGGCCGTTATGAGCGCTGCCGATGAGGTGGCGGTCGCCGCCTTTATAGACGGAAAGATCAAATTCACCGATATTCCGAAGATCATAAAGAGGGTCATGGATGCCCATGAGCCGGTTTTCTCCCCGTCGCTCGATGACCTCCTAGAGGCGGATAGATGGGGGAGGGAGACGGCGGAGAAGATAATCGAGGAGGGATGAGAGAGGATGGTTTGGCTTTCCAACCTCTATGTGTTCGCCGTGGCCGTTATATCGCTTGGGTTCATAATCTTCATCCATGAGCTCGGCCACTTTATAGCCGCCAAGCGATCGGGCGTTAAGGTCGAGAGGTTCTCGCTCGGTTTCGGCCCGAGGTTGTTTGGATTAGTAAAGGGCGGGACGGACTACTGTATCTCGCTTCTGCCCTTCGGCGGATACGTCAAGATGAAGGGCGAGGGGCCAGGCAGGGATATGAGGGTGAACGAGGATCCGGATTCCTTCGCAGCGGCTTCCGTTGGCAGACGTATGTTCATCGCCGTCTCCGGGCCGGCCATGAACGTGTTGCTTGGGATATTAGCCTTTTCGCTTGTCTATATGATCGGCATGCCCCAGACGAATCAGAGCACACAGATAGGATACGTCCTACCCGATTCCCCGGCCGAGAAAGCCGGACTTAAACCCGGTGATGTGATACTCGCCATAAACGGTGAGAAGACCTCAAGCTGGGATGACGTCAGGGAAAACATCCTCATCCATCCAGGAGAGGAGATAACTTTAAAAGTGCGCCGCGGGGAAAAAGTGCTCACCCTCAGGGCTGTCCCAGAGGAGTTTAAGCAGGAGAAGATGGGCAAGGTGGGGAAATTGGGGATCGTCCAGGTGATAGAACCGGTCGTCCGAAAGGTTCAGCCCGAAAGCCTTGCCTCCGATCTCGGCATCCGGCCCGGAGACAGGATCATCTCCGTCAACGGAAGGACCATCACACATTTCATGGAGATCATCACTGAGGCCGAGAGAAACCCAAGTGAACCGATCAGGCTCGGGGTTGAGCGAGATGGAAGGAGGTTCACCGTAAGCCTGAAGCCGGAATTCGATGAGAACGGAGAGGTAAAGGATCTGGGAGGGATGTTCTTCGGAAGCGAGATCAAGCTGATCAGATATGATCCCATACGTGCGATCGGCGCGGGGATCAAACAGAGCGTCCTGACGGTGGATAAAACACTTGTCGTGCTGAAAAAACTTATACTGCATGAGATCTCACCCAGATATGTAAGCGGTCCGCTTGGGATCATCGAGATAACCGCCAGCGTTTTCAGAGTTGGGTTTTCGGGATTCCTCTTCGTATTGGGATTCATAAGCATCAACATCGCCGTTATCAACCTCCTCCCTATCCCCATAGCCGACGGCGGACAGATCCTCTTCTTCGCCGTTGAGAAGGTGAGAGGCAAACCGCTCAGCCCCAGGAAGCAGCTCATCATACAGCAGGCCAGCATATTGTTCCTTATAATCCTGTTCATCCTCGTCACGTGGAACGACATCCTCAGGATGATAAGCTGAGCTCATCCTTAATTATCTGAGAGTCCTTCCCTATCCCAAACCCCTCCTGTTTTCAGGGCTTCAGCTCGAGCTCCTGATAATATCGTCCGGAATTTCTGCATCCTTGACATTTTAATGAACATATGATAAATTACTCATAATATACGACGAGGAAGGGAGATAGGAGCTATGAGTCGAGGTTTGAAGACCTTTTCAGCCTGGTTTTTGCTTCTGTTCGGGCTGTTGATGCTGGTATATCCCAAAGTGGCCCATCATCCGCTGTTCCCCGTGTTCAAATACCAGACGCTCAGATCATATCACCCGGCGCTTATCCCGTTCGTCTATATCGGGAGCTATCTATCAAGAGCGTGGGGAGCTTTCATCTTCGCCTTTATGCTCGGTGGTATCATCGCCGCTTTCGTCCCCTCGCGGAGAATGCAGGCTCTTCTTTCCGGCAGAAGGATAAGATCGTATATATTCGCCGCAGCGTTTGCGCCCATTTTGACCGTGTGCTCCTGCGCCATGATCCCGATCTTCGGCGGCATACTCATAGCCGGTGCGGGTGTGGGTCCGGCGATAAGTTTTCTCCTGATGGCCCCGGCGGCCAACTTTCTCGCCCTCATATTCACCGCTGAGATCATATCCTGGAAGCTGGCCGTAGCGCGTTTCCTTTTCTCATTCATCGGCGCCATCTTCGTCGGCTACATCCTGGATAAAACCCCCTGGGCCAAACGAGAGGAGGAGAGATACAGCAGGATCAAGGCGGCGAAGGTCTCCGGGGAGATAGAGCTCGATTTCCATATGAAATCGGAGGAAGCCCTCAGGGAGGCCTGGGGCTTGGCCAGCAAGGCCCTCCCATATCTCCTTCTGGGTGTAGCCGCAGTCAGCTATGTGGAGGCGTATCTGCCCAAGGAGGTGGTGGCAACCTATCTCACGGGTCTTCATGGGATCGTTTTGGGAGCCGCGATAGGAGTGCCGATGTATACGCCCACTCTCGTGGAGGTTTTCCTGGTTAAAGCGCTTATCAACTTGGGTATGTCTCCAGGATCGGCACTGGCCTTCCTGATAGGTGCCCCCATGGCTTCGATCCCTTCAATGCTGGGTGTCTCGAGAATCATCAACTGGCGGTGCGTGTTGAATTACGCCGCCCTCGCCGTGGTAGTGGGCATAATAGCGGGCTTCGTTTATATGATCACGGTGGGAACTCTATAAGGAGGAAGATATCATGAAGATAGAGGTTTTTGGGGTAGGCTGTCCAAAATGTAAGAAGACGGAGGAGAACGCTAAAAAAGCCGTGAAGGAGCTGGGCATCGATGCGGAGGTGGTGCATATTTACGATCAGCTCCAGATGATCTCCAGAGGGATAACCGCCAGCCCGGCCCTGATGATCGACGGGGAGCTGAAGGTAGCGGGCAGAGTGCCCACGGTGGAGGAGATCAAAAAGTTGATCTTCACCTGAAGATTCAGCTTATCTCCGAGGAAGCCCCGAGGATCCTATGACCTTCGGGGCTTTTTATCTTTATGGGGATGGTTCACATGACAACACTTTCGTAGGGCGGCACTTTACGTGCCGCCGTTTTCGGCAGGGGGTAAACCCTCGCCTTATGAGATAAAGTGTTGTCGTGATCCCCGAGGGAAACAATTGGAGGGAGGATGGTATCCGAGAATCAACTACGAGCTCTGCATAGGATGTGGTCAGTGTTACAACTTCTGCCCCCACGGTGTCTATGAATGGGATGAGGAAAAGGATCGTCCCGTCGTCGTCAACCCCTATGAGTGCGTCATCGGGTGCGTAGCTTGCGGTAAGATCTGCGATCAAGACGCCATCTCCTTCCCGAAGAAGGAGGAGATAAACGATCTTATAAAGCGGCTCAGGGAGAAATACGCACATGAGAAAGGTGGTAGTGGTCCTGGAGGATGAGAAACTCCTGGAGCTCAACGGAAAGAACGCTTCGACAAGGGATAGAGTAAACACCCCTCTCCGTGTCGGAGAGGGGAAGGGGGAGAGGTCTGAAAAGATATGAAGCTTATTTGTCCCTTGCTTATGATCGTTCAGATTTGATTCTGAGGCATGGGATATGATAGAATCCTCATTGAAGCTCAACGGCTTAATCCAAAGGAGGGGTTAAAAATGCGCTTCCTTTTGATTCAACCGGGGAATGAAGGAAGTAATTTCAGGCACTCCCTTGGAATGGTTGAGCCATTGGGGCTTGAGATGATCGGCGCTGCTCTGGCGCGGAAGCACGAGGTGGAGCTCCTCGATATGAGACTGTCAAACATGAAGGAGCTTGTGAGAAGGATCGAGGACTTTAAGCCTCAGGGGTGTGGGATAAGCTCGACCTTCACCGTGGATTACAACCAAGCCGTTAAGATATCGGAGGTGATAAAAGGGATAAATCCAGATATCTTCGTCTTTGTTGGAGGGCATCATCCTTCACTCCAACCTGAGGATTTCCATCTGCCTTCTATCGATGCGATCGTGGTCGGTGAGGGGGAGATCACGGCTTCGGAGATGGCTGATTGCCTGGAGGCGAAGGGCGATTTGAGAAAGGTGGCGGGGCTGGTTATAAACTATCCCGGCGGACAGCTCCAAACGCCTCAAAGGGAACTATTAGGGAATCTGGATCAGCTTTTACCCCCTGCTCGACACCTCATAGATGAGAACTGGAGACATTATCGGCTTACCTCTCGCCAGCCGGTCTCCTCCGTTGAGACGGCCAGGGGATGCCCCTATCGATGTAAATTCTGCAGCGTCTGGGTCTTCTATAAGGGCAGGGTGAGGTTTAAATCCCCTGAGAGGGTGATCAGGGAGATCGAGGGAACAAAGAGCGAAAACATCTTCTTTACCGATGATAACTTCTTTTCAAACGTCGCCAGGGCTAAGAGAATCGCCGAGCTTCTCAAGGAACGGGGGATTAAGAGGAAATATATCGTTCAGGTGAGGAGCGACGTGATAGCTTCACATCCGGAACTTGTCGAGATGTGGACCGACGTGGGGCTTGAGGTTGCCTTCTTGGGATTCGAGAAGGTCTCGCAGGAGGAGCTCGACTCGATAGAGAAGCGCAATACGGTTGAGAACAACGAGAGGGCGCTTGAGATATTAAGATCCGTGGGAATCGAACCCATGGCCTCCTTCATAGTCGATCCGAGCTATGACAAGAAGGATTTCGCCGCTCTCAGAAGGTATATCAAGAAACTTAAGCTCAGGTTTCCATCCTTCACCGTGCTCACGCCTCTGCCTGGAACAAGGCTTTTTGAGGAGTTCAGGGATAAGCTGCTCTGCAGGAACTATAATCTCTTTGATCTCATACATCCCGTTCTTCCAACCCGCTTGCCCTTACGGGATTTCTGCAAGGAGTTCGCGAGGTTATATCGGATGGCATACCCTCCCGCATATCTATTTCTGATGAGAATCTATGTCCTGCTTAAAAGTCTGAAAGGACAGTTGATATACTCAGATTGGAAACAGGTTTTCAGGGACTGGATCAAACTGTCAGACCCTGAGGCTTACCTGAGCGACGTAAAACAAGTCTGTCCTAACCTGAAATGAACTTCGATGGGATGAAGAGGTGCTAAGTTGGAGATCAGGAAGATCGTTCATCAACTTAAAGCCCTTGCCGATGAAGGGAGAATGACGCTCTTTCTGATCCTTTGGCGGCGTGAATGCTGTGTGTGCGAGCTCATGAACATAATGGGATGGGAACAGTCGAGGGTATCACATCAGCTGAAGTTGCTCAGATTCGCCGAGCTGGTTGAAAACAGAAGAGAGGGCAAGTGGATGATCTACTTCATACCCGAGGAGGTCAGAAGAGATGAGCTGGTATCGGTTATAACCGAAAAGGTGAAATTGCCAGCCGATATCGAGAGGAGAATCGAGATGGTCAAGGAGATCAACGTGAGGGAGTGTGTGGGATCAACCCTCTAATGGGCGATTCACCAGAGGAGGAACATCAATGGGGGTATTGGAACTGATCAGATCGGAGTTCAGGGCGATGATACACCAGGGCGGGTTTTCGAGCGAGAGGGTGGCCGTCAGGGCCGGCGTTAAAACCCGTCCCCTCTCACCCGAGGAGGCCATAGGGTCGCCGGGCAGGAGGGATTACCCCATACTTCAGGGGAAAGAGGTCGTGATGGAATCCGTCTTCAGGGGCGTCAGGGGACAGGCTTTCACTGATCAACCCGGCGATTTCGACGGGACGCTCGAGGATGTCTTGGACCTGCCCCTTGAGACCAACTATCAGCGGGCGGTCTTCATCTCGACTCTCAACGCCCTGATGCGATACCTCGGCCTGATAGAACGCACCGTCCACTGCCGGGACGAATCCCCCGAAAGATGCGGTGAGGAGATAGCGAGGTGGATACGCCGGAACTACGGCGAGGTCAGGGTAGGCTTGGTGGGGATTCAACCCTCCATCCTCGACGGGCTGATATCGGAGTTCGGACCGCAAAAGGTGCGAGCGACCGACCTAAACCCCCGAAATATCGGCAAGGTCAAAGGCGGCGTGCCCATCTGGGATGGAAGGAAAGATACCGGAAGGCTCATAGCCGAATCGGATCTGATACTTGCCACGGGAAGCGCCATCGTCAACGACACGCTCGGAGACATAATCTCTCTGGCAGAGGAGAATGGCAAACCGCTCGTGCTGTTCGGCGTGACGGGAGCCGGAGTGGCCGAGATACTCTCTCTGGAGAGATACTGCCCGTTCGCGACATGACCTCACACGAGGAGGTATGACGTGAGGAGAAGGGTTTTGTTCATCTGCACCCACAACTCGGCGCTCAGATGGCGGAGGGATTGTTGAGGGTATTGTACGGAGACCGCTATGAGGCATACAGCGCGGGGATTCAGCCGACTGAGGTCAACCCATATGTCATCAGGGTGATGGCGGAGATAGGAATAGACATATCGGATCACCGTTCAAAGAGCGTGAACGAGTTCCTCAATGAGGAGTTCGACTATGTGATCACGGTCTGCGACACGCCAAAGAGACATGCCCCTTCTTCCCAGGAGGTAAGAGATACATCCACAGGGGATTCGACGATCCCTCGAGCTTCCACGGATCAGATGATGAAAAACTCGATTTCCTCAGGCGGGTGAGGGATGAGATAAAGAGGTGGATGGTTGTTGGATCTTCCCCGACAAATGCTACCTTAACCGTGAACCGTTTCCGAGATGTAATAATTTTGTAGTAATTTTTCTTCCCTTACCGGATTCAAGGGTACAGATGTAAACGCCCAGTAGGGTTGGTTTGCCTGCCTTGTCCTTTCCATCCCAATACACCGCCTTTTCCTTGGTTATGTAGTATCCCGGCCTTTTTTCGCCCAGATCAATCCTCCGGATAAGCTTCCCCTTCAGGTCGTAAATGCTAAGCGTTAAATGGGCCTTCCAAGGCAGAGTATAGGTTATCCATGCACCTCCTCTCTCAGCGTCTGGGAAGGCGTTGATCGTGAAGTCGGCGGGGATAGGTCCGGTCGGTCCTCTCTGAGACGCTTCGAGTTTCGCCTTTATTCTCTTCCGATTTCCCCTTCGAAGGATGAGCAGCTCCACCTCCGTCCCAGGTGGAGTTCGATATACCATTTTCCTCAGGGCTTTAGAGCCGTCTATCGGCTTTCCCTGATATTTCAGGATGATATCCCAGCGTTTAATGCCGGCCTTTTGAGCGGGTGAATCCTTCAAAACCTCCGTCACCAGCACCCCTGAGTTCTCCAGGCTAAGCTGAGCTCTCAGGGCATCGGGAATCGGTTGAACCTCCACCCCCAGCCAAGAGCGGGTCACAACACCCTTTTCGATCAACTGTTCGACGGCGAATTTGACGTCATTAATGGGAACGGCAAAGCCGGTTCCCTCAGCTTCTTCAGATGAAGGGCGTAATACCAAACCGGACGTTCCCACCGATGTGGAGTCTGATAGTCTGGCTTGGATAATCCCTACGACTTCCCCATTGCTGTTTATCATGGGTGCTCCGCCCATGCTTGGATTGATGGGCGCTGTGATCTGGATGAGCTCCTTACCGTTAACCTCAAGATCGAGGTTGCTGATCACGCCGGTCGAAAGCGAGCGGGATAACCCGAAGGAATCTCCGATTACTAGGATAGATTCCCCCTTTTTTAACCCGTCAGAATCGCCGAATTTGACCGGCCGAAGATCAGGAGCGGTGATCTTAATCACACCGATGCCCGTTACAGCGTCAATTCCAATGGGAGTCGCCTTGTATTTTAATCCGGATGGGAGTATCACCTCCAGCCTTTCAGCGCCCTCGATGATGAGCCGCGTCGTCAGAACATATCCGTCAGCGGTGTAGATAACACCGGTGACGAACTGCGAGCGATCGTTCTTAACCGTAACGACGGAGGGATCGACCTGACGCACAGCATCCACGATCTGTTCCACTGTCTGTAGGAGCAAACCTTTATGGGGAGGTAGATCCTCCTCCTGCCAGGCAGAACACAGACATATCGGCGTTAGGGTGAGAAGTATCAGAGGGATGAATCTGCCTTTCATCTAGATCACCTCCTAACTGAGGCTATGAGGGAGGATAATCCCCTCTCGTATAAGTTTTTCCACAAAGCTCGGTATATCTGCGGTCTGAATGCGCCCTTTCATCTGGTTCACCAAAGCCTGGATCTTTCTCCTTCCGCTAATTATCTCCTCCAGAATCTCCATCTCCCAATCTTCAAGCTGATAGGCACATGGCCAGATAGGGTCTTCTACCTTCAACCTACGTTCCTTCTTCGACAAACGAAGGGGAACGGCGGGATATAGGATGGATCGGAGGTTTACAGAGATATTATCCGCCACGTGGGAGACATAAGGTTCCGCTAGGAACTTATAACTGTTTCTGGATAAAAGCGCTTTATGGACATGCCATTGAGATTCTTCGTCCATTTCTCCTCCCTCATGTTTATATATTTCATCCCACAGGGAGAGCACATCAGGACTAAAGATGACCTCCCCTTGAGGTTCATCGTGGGAGGATGGGAAGTTCTTCGAGATAAAATCGACAATTTGAGCGAGATTGCTTGAGAATCTCTCCATGCTGAAATGTTCCCTTACCCTTCTCACGCCGTTTTCACCCATCTGCCTTCTCAGTGATTTATCGCCCAGCAGCCTGAGGACGGCTTCCACACCCGTTCGCCAATCGAGTTTAACCCCATGGTTTGTAAGGATGGTATCCATGAAAAACCCCGTCTCCCCCTCCACGACGGTATCTTTCAATCCACCTATGCGGGAGCAGACAACCGGCGTTCCACATGCCATGGCTTCTACCGGGGTATAGCCGAAATTTTCGGTGACAGAGATCGTAGGGTTCAACAGGATATCTGCCGCGGAATACAAAGCAACCAGACTTCTCTCCGGCTGATTTCCCAATAACAACACGTGTCCTCCAAGCTTACGTCTCTTAATCTCTTTCCTCAGGTAACCGTAGTATCCGTCAACCGGGACATCGAAGTGGGGGAACCGGTCATTTTCGATAGGTCCGACGATGCAGAGAGTGCTCCTTGGATATTCCTTAACGATCTCTTGAAGCATCCAAAACAGGGCGTGCAGGTTTTTCTCCGGGTGAATCCTCCCGACGTAGAGTAGAAATGGAGCATCAAGGGGAACGCCTATGCTCAAGCGGGTCATTCGATTATTCGATTCGGGCAATGGCCTGAATATCTGACAGTCCACGGCAAAGGGGAGATACCAGGATGTCGCATTGCATTTTAAAACCATTTTCTCAAAGATAGCGATGTCCGCTTTAGAGGAAAAGAGTATCACGTCGCCTCTGCGAAGGAAAGGGGCGATCTCTCTAATAGCGCTTCCTCCCGACGGCATATTGCCTAAAACGGCGAAAGCGATAGGGACGCTCCGGTTCAAATCCTCTCGGACCTTATAGACGAGGGAACAGGGGAAGAAATTAATATTTGAAAACACGATATCCACCTCTCTGAGGAGTCGGGCTAAAACTTCCCTTTGAGCCGCCTCGTCGTCCGTATTGAGATTTTCCAAAAACACCACCCTGTAGTTTCTTTCCAACGCCTTGGCCATACTCGACATCACCTTGCTCACGCTAACATAAGCTTTCATCGGAGATGGGCGTACACCCCACCAGGTTACCCCTATACGGACGTCCTTAGATGAAGCGGATATGGTGGCGGAGTTTCCGCGAGTTTCCTCCTTAAAGGGGTGAAAAGTTGGCACGGGGAATATGGGAGATTCCCAGATACGTCTTTGACCTTTCTTATAATTGATGCCTCTGTCTCTTGCTCCGAGGGAGCCTCTATATCTTAAGGGCAAAAGTCGCCGAGCTTTTATGTGTTTCATAATCTATCCTCTCCCAGTTGTTCCTTTAACAGTTGGAGCTTGTAAAGCCTATAATACACACTGCCGTTCCTTATAAGTTCATGGTGGTTTCCCATCTCCACCAAGCTGCCATCCTGTAAAACTAAGATCATATCGGCCGAGATGATATTCGAGAATCTGTGAGTTACGATAATTATCGTTTTATCTCGACCAAATAAAAGCAAATTTGAGAATATCCTCCTTTCCGTTTTCGCATCTAGGGAGGATGTGGCCTCATCTAATATAAGGATTCTGGGATCGGCTATAATAGCTCTGGCTATCGAAAGGCGCTGTCTCTGCCCTCTGGAGAGTCGGTTGCCTCCCTCCCCAACATCAGTATAGTAGCCGTTTGGAAGATTAAGAATAAATTCATGTGCCTCAGCAAGTTTTGCTGCCTCGATTACATCTTCTTCTGTAGCATCCCGATTTCCATACTTTATATTCTCCATGATCGTTCTGCCAAACAAGAAGGGTTCCTGGGGAGCAATGCTAACACAACGTCTAAGTGAAGCCATTGATATCATCTTGAGAGGATAGTTATCAATGAGGATTCTACCCTTTTGTGGGTCATACAATCTGGCAATGAGATTGATGAGAGTTGTTTTTCCGCTGCCGCTTTCGCCCACTATCGCCACCAGACTGCCAGCAGGGATGTCGAAAGTGATATCCTTAAGCACAGGTTTGCCCCTTTCATATTCAAAGCTCACGTGGGAGAATTTGATACTTCCCCTTACGTGGGAAAGCTTCTTAGCACCTGGCGTATTCCTAACGGTGGGCTCGACGTCTAAAGTCTCCAGGATCCTTTCGGCCGATACCAGAGTCACAAGCACGCTTTGATATAGATTGCTGTAATTCTGAAGGGGTCCGTACAATCGAAAGATGTAAACTGTCACCGCCATTAAGGAGCCCAGGCTCATGTTCCCCTTCAAGACCTGGTACCATCCGAACCAAACGAGCCATGAGGTCCCCATCGTCGCTATCAGCCCTCCTAAGGTCCCGTAAAAGGTCGAGACTCTCCACGTTTTAAACTGAAGGTGAAGGTTTTCGTGGAGCTTCTTATAGTATCGAAGCACCTCATACTTCTCCCTCCTAAAGGCTTTAATGATCCTCGTACCGCTTATCCCTTGATGGAGAATGGAATTTATATCCGAAAGCTGCCTCTGGTTTATCCGGTTAAGGTCGCGCAGTTTACGGGAGGAGAAATGGGTGTTCAGATAGAGAAGCGGTACCAGGGAAAGGGCCATAAGGGTGAGCCGCCAGTTGAGATATAAGGTGATTGCAAGCAACAAAATAAATTCTAAAGAGGTGATAATAAGAGTGGGAATGGTATTGGTGATCATGCCGACAACGTTGTCCACATCATTTGTAGCTCTATACATATGTTCCCCGGTTTGTCTCCTGCTGAAGAAATCAAGGGAGAGGGATTGTAGCTTCTCATAAAACTTTATGCGGAGGTCAAAGTTGATTCTCCTGTTCAAGTACATGTTCAGGTAGTTTTGACATATTCCCAAGGTGGTTTTAAGCATGTACAATCCGATACCCGCCCCTATCAGGAGAAGGAAGAGACGCATGTCCTTGTTGGGATAGACGTTATCTATCATCACCTTCGTGATAATCGGGTTGACCATCCCCAAAAGAGAACCGATGCCGAGAAGAGCAAACGAAAGAGCAACCCTCCACCAATATGGCCATAGATATCTGCTGAAGCGAAGAAGGATTTTTACTTTTTCCGGCATAGATCCCCCTTCAGAAGAACCTATCTCCTAATGTTACCATCCTCCTGTGCCACCTTTATAATCTTCAGCGGAGAAGTAATCCGGGTTTCCGTCAAACGGTAGTTCTTTACCCAGGTATTCCGCCACTTGAGCGAACATAGGAGCGAGGTTTATCGCCTGTATAACTCCTCTCTCGTCCCTTCTAACAGCCGGGGGCCCGATAATCGGATCGCAAAGCTCAAGAATTTCATTGAGCAAATCCGTTGCTGGATCCTCAACTGGAGTGCCACCTTCTAGAACGGATTTTGGACCGGAGTGTGTCCATGCCCATTTGAAATCGGGAAGTATCCCTGCCAGTTCAGCGTATAGTTCAACCTTTCTTTTCATTTCAGACGATAGTTCCTCCTGCTGATCGGATCGCTGCTCAGATCGTTCAGGCGCTTGTCCTTCAGTCTCCTCACCAAGCCAATCAAGCAATGCTTGAACGTCTTCCTCCGTTAATCCCTCCCCGTTATCTTTGCTTGTCTCAGCTACCGTTTGTGATTTATCACCGCCGGGAGGAGCAGAGGCTTCCGGTGGAGATATGTCTTTCTCTCTCTCACTTTGTCCGGGGGAGATGGTCTGAACGGGAGGAAAGGTGGAAGCCGGTGATAGCTTGAGGTCCTCCGCCACCCTTTCCCTATGAGCCTCTCGCTGATAGATATACCAGAAAACCCAGCTAAAAATTAGGATTACCGACATGGAAAGGATAACCCATTTCATCGTCAGTCCCTCCTTTCAAGCAAGAGTCAAAAAACCCTCTGAAATGGTAGGAGCAAACAGCCAGCCGTTTGCTCCTACCATCCTCTTAGGAGGCGCACTCAGATTTTGATCCATTACATACCGCACCTTGAGTGTTACACACCGCCGCGTTTATACCACCGGTGCAGACAGCAGCGCAGGTGTTACATACCGCGCCGTTGCTATTGCAATTAGCTGCTTTGGTGTTGCAAACATTAGCCTTAGTGTCGCAAATGGCTTCTGTGCCTACACCTCCTGCCAGCTCTGTGGGCGCAAAGGCGGCCGCTAATCCTGAAGAGGAGAGCGCCTCTTTGAGAGCGTCCAATCCCGCCATCCTACTCACCTCCTTTCTATGTGGTATTCTTTAACAGCTATCACAGTCCGAAGATTGCGAGGATTTCGGATCAACGCAAATTGGGGAGGTTTGCAGCCGTAGCCCCGAAGGAGAGGATTTCGGGCATTCAGGCGGTGGAGCATACGGTGTGCCATACGCTTTAAGGGCATGCACAAAACAACGGCCTAGGAAAGCATGACATTCGTAAAAGTCAAGGCAATCATAACACGGCTGGCCCAAAAACTTCTCCTTCGGAGGCCTTATGAGCTGCATCAGCCGTTCAGAATTCCAAACCTCCAATATAGACTGCTTCGATAGATCCCCCACGACGAACTCCGGCGTTGATGGCACCTCCTCACATGGCACAACCTTACCATCCGGATATATGGCGAGCTGCTGCATCCCCGCTGTACATCTGGCACGGTTTAAAAAAGCCCTCTCCTTCTCCCTCCTGCTTTTGGGTTCAGGCGCAAAAAACCAACTGGTGCTGATGCTTGTGGAACTGTATTTCTCCCTTAATCTTTGTACGGTCTCGTCAAGCCACTTTAAATCCTCATGTGACATAAAGAGGTTATCATCAAGGTGACGGTAAAGCGATCTGACATACTCACCAAGACCGATATCGTCAACGCCAAGGGAAGCTAATAGATCGACGAGAGCGGGGACCTGACGAACGTTGTAAGAGGTGAGCACGGTCTTAGTGGCGACTTTAATCCCCTTCGCCTTAAGGCGCTTGATCACGGGGATCATCTCCTCCAAATAGTTCCTTGCTCCTGTCAAAAGGAAGATGGTATCAGGATCAGGGGAATCTATGCTGATTTGAACCCTTGGTATCCCTATCTCCGCAAGCCTATCCACCGTCGCCTCGGATAGAACGCATTTCGTCGAGATAACAGGGAGAATATCACGGGCTACAGTATGTTCAAGGATATCCAGGATATCAGGATGCATGAACGGGTCACCTCCTGAGAAATGGATAACCGGGATCCGCAATTCCGCAGTTTCCTCTATCAACTCCTTCACACGTGGGAGGGGCAAAAGCGGTCCCCCTTTACCATGCCTCTGTCTCTCAGCATAACAATATATGCAGTTCGTCCGACAGGCATTGGTCACCATATATACCAACGACAAAGGTGCAAGAGGACGTTTAAACGTGAAATCAATGGAGTCGGCGTCCATGACAAACTCTAACGGATCATATCTCCTTCGAAGTCGCTCTGAAACCTCAGAAGCTTCGATGAAATAACGGCTGTTTTCATCGAGAAATTGTTTTACATTGTGAGGTTCCACAGGACGGCCGGTCACGTAGTTCAGTGCATGCGCTACATCCTCAACCGTCCTCTTGCCATCGAAAAGGGCGATCGTGATCGCCTTCAACGGATGGATAAAACTCTGCTCGGCAACGGTTCCGATGTCGGTGAGCCGATAGAGGAGGACGTAACCCTGCTCTCTGCGCATCCTCCACATTGGGTTAAGGATTAAAGCCATGCCCAGCACCCCCTCTGAATTTCATAAAACCCGTCTATCAGATGGTTCGGGAATGTAGAGGATCTCTTCGATCGGATAACGATTCCCGGTTAAATTCTCCGACGGGTATACCTCAGGAGAGCGATCATGATTATGAAATATACCGTATCCTATCAATCCGAGGGAGAAAACCAGAATTGAAAGCGCCACCGCCCTTCTGAATTTTGAAACCCATATGATCCGTCGCATGAAGCCCATCAATTCACCGAGTTTGGCGAGGATATCCGGTCTCGTCGAAGCGGGTGGTTCCAGCTTATACTTCAGCCGATCCCAAAAGTCGGCAGGGGCCTTGGGAATATCCTCCTCCCTCGCTAAAGACTCAAGCGCTTGATGGGTAATTTGCAACTGTTGCCATTCCTCCTGGCACCTGGGGCAATGATTCAAATGCTCTAAAAGCTCATCCTGGGTTTTGCGATCTAGATCCCTATCCCCTGATAGAAGAGAAAATAGGGCTTTTTGAGCCTGAGCGCATTTCATCTGTATCCCTCCAAGAGCTATTTGAGAAATCCTATGGATTTAAGCCGTTTCCTCAATTTCTCATGAGCACGGAACAAACGGGAGTAGACCGTCCCGACGGGACAACTCAGGATCTCGGCGATTTGCTCACAGGAATACGCTTCGAAATAACGCAGGATTATGACGATTCGATACTTTTGTGGCAGATTATCAATGGCCTGTCGAACGAGCTCCCTATATTCTTTACGCTCAAGGATGCGGTCAGGCATAGCGGAGCCATCGGCGAAGTCGTATCCTTGGCTCATAAGCTGTTCAAGCGATATCAGATCTCTTTTGGCTTTGTGGCGCCGTTTCCTGCAGTAATTTATGCAGATTCGAGTCAACCAAGTGGAGAACCTCGCATCCCCTCGGAATCTCCCGATACCTTTGTAAGCGCGGATGAATATCTCCTGCGCTATATCCTCCATGTCGGGTGTCTCGCCAAGCAGCCGATAGATTAGGCGGTAAACCAAATCCTGATACTTACGCACCAATATCCCGAAAGCAGCCTTGTCCCCGCTTTGACAACGCGCTATGAGAATTTCATCCTCATTTAAGTCGGCGCTCCTCCCCTCAACGACCATAGGACTTCCTGTGATTCGAATTGTTTCCAATTCCATTAGACCCCTCCGCTCGGAAAAACCTTCCAAAAATCTCAGCCTATGAAGTTGTGAGCGATCGAGGTATTATATCCGATAAGCAGACCCGATGTTCTACCCCCGTTCATCCGCTCCCTTCAGGAACATGGCTCGGGTATATCGAGGCGGGGCATCAGATTATCGTTAAGTGTAGCAGAGATCTGAGAGGTCAGAAAACGTTACAACGTTGAACGTGCAACGGATTTTCTCTCTCCTCGTTCCTCCTCATGGATAACCGCTACACTCAGGGAAATAAGAGCGTTATAGTCGCTTATAGTTAGCGGCTACCTTTTCGAAAGCCTCTATCACCCCTTCGAGAAATCCCTCCTCCGGTTCGATATAGGCTGGGATCGAGAGTATCCTTCCGATCAAACTCTCCGCGACGGGGAAATCGCCCTCTCTATACCCCTTAAAGGGGGGTAGACCGAGGAACTCCCCTCCCAAGGGGCCTCTTCCGTGCCCCCACAGGTCAAATCCCCTCCTGAAGATCATCCTCTGGTGTTCGAGCGACCTCCCATACCTGCTTATCGGAACTCCCTCGGCCCTCAGAGCCTCCACATATCTCTCGACCGGAAGTCCATCCAGATCCTCCGGCTGATATATCAGTTTCAGCCCGCCGTAGAAGCCGGCGGGTTTCGCCTTAGGATAGCTCTTGACCGGTTTAACCCCCGGTATCTCATTCAGCGCCTCAAAGAGCTTCCTCCTGAACTCATCCCTCTTCCCGTTCCTGTAATCGAGCGATCTGAGGGAGACCTTCGCCAGGGCCAGGGCCAACGGATGTGCCCTCCATTTCAACCCCAACACTTCGCTATCCAGCCCTCTGTATTCCGGGAGCGTCAGCTCCTCCGTCACCCCTGCCCTGTGAAGGT
>CAZHVH010000003.1:1760-35257 GCA_964535855.1 uncultured bacterium | reverse complement strand
ATGAAGATATCCAGTTCCATTTCCTCGATCTCATCGGGGAAAGACTCCGGCAGTAAAACGTCCTCCACGACGATCTCACACCCCTCCACCCTAACGGGCATCTCCCAGGGCAGATCATCGAACTTCACCACGACATGGGCCACGTATCCGTCATACTTTTCGGATTCCCCTCTTTCCCTGAGAGCCATTGAGATCCTGTGCTCGCTTATAACGGGATATAGGAGGAACCTGAAGATGGTGAATCCCTTCACCTTTCCGTCGCTATCGAGCACCCCTACGATTATATCTGACCTGCCGTTATCGGAAGCCATCCAGATATTTTCTCCCTCCTGACTTATCCTGCAAGCTAAATCATGCTTGAGCGATGAGAGCCTACTTCCTATTAGGAAACCCCTACCGAAGATTACCTCCCAACATCTGCGGGTGATATCATAGGGCAGATCCCCCAAGGAGGTGAACCTCTCGAAGTCCTCTCTCACCTCCTGGGTTCTGGATCTGCATGAGGGGCATCTCTTGAGATGCCGGTTCACAGCCTGACCGACCTGAGCGGGGAGTTTACCCGAAACATAATCCCAGAGAAGCTCTTCGGATAAACATTCCCCATCCGTGTAATAGGTCTTCCCCATGATCCTCACCGCTTAGACCTTCGGATTTCGATCCTCGATGTATCTCATAATGAGTTAACGACCTCGAAGGGATAATTTCACACTTCAGATCAAATCGTAATACCCTATCCCGGATTCTCTCAGCATATCCCTAAGCCGTTTTTTGGCTCGGTGGAACCGGGTGGTCACCATACTGTATGAGGCGCCGAGGGCTTTTGCGATTTCATCGAACGATCTGCCTGCCCTCCTCATCTGTATTATCGTTCTATCCACCTCGGAGAGCGATCTCAGGCATCTTTCAAAATACTCCCGGGCTTCCTTCCTTTCAACTTGAAATTCGCCCATCTGAACGTCTGATCTGAGCTCGGCATAGGATCTCAACATCCTCCGCTCCTTTCTCGCCTTCTTGGTCAGATCGAGACAGAGATTCCGTGTTATCTTATATATGGCGGCATCCACGCTCTCTCTGTAATCCCATCTCCTGAATATGCCATAGTCGCTGTTTACCAACCTGAAGAGCACCTCCTGTGCCACGTCTCCCGGCTCTAAACCGAGGGACTTAAGCTCCACGCGGAATCTCCTGTAACATGCCACGGCCATCCTGACGGTTCTGGCGATCACCTCATTGAAAGCCGCCATGTTATTGTTGAGCAAGCCCTCGATAAGACGCCTATCCTCTTCCTTTCCCGTCCTGTCCATCTCACACCGAAAGGACGAAGATTCAACCGATTAGACGAAGGACACGGTTAGAGGTTGAAGAGGAGGTTGAGCAGCAGGGAAAGGAAGGCGATGGCGACGCAGTAGTATCCGAAAACGGTATATCTCCCTCTCCTGAGCATGGATATCAGCAGTTTTATAGCTATGAATCCCGAGATGAAAGCGGCTATCATACCTGAGAGAGTCGGGGCGATCTGTATCTCGTTTGCGCCGATATCCTTCACCTCCAGCAATGCCGCGCCGAGAATGGCGGGGATCGATAGGAGAAAGGAGAACCTCGCTGCCTCTTCCCCTTTTACCCCTAAAGCTAAGGCCGATGAGATGGTCATGCCCGAACGGGATATCCCCGGGATGACAGCCACCCCCTGAGCCACGCCGACGGCCAGCGATCGAAGAGGGGTAACGCGATCCAGCTTTTTAATCGCCTTCCGGGCGATCAGGGAGGAGGAGATAAGAACGATGCCTGTCACGAACAGCATAGCTGAGACAACCCAAACCCTTATCATCGCCTCCTCGACAAACCTCCTCAGGGTAAACCCTATCACCGCCGTCGGCACGGTACCGAGACATATCATCCCAAACAGATACCAATCCTTTCCCCTGAGCATCCTCAGCACATCCTCTCTGAAGGCCAACAATATCGCCATCAGTGTTCCGACGTGGACCATCACGTCGAAGAAAAGCTGTGGCTCCCTCAGTCCCAAATAGTGCTGAGCAAGGGCGAGGTGACCGGAGCTGCTGACGGGCAGGAACTCCGTCAATCCCTGAACCACCCCGAGCGATATCGCCTCGATAGAGGTCATCTCATATCCTCATCACCACCGGTATCACGATCGGCCTGCGCGACATCCGCTTGGAAAAGAACCTACGCAGGGCAATCCTTATCTCCTCCTGAACCGAAGGCACGTCGCCTTTCTCCTCGGTTCCCATCTCTGTCAAAAGCGAGACGATCAGCTCCTTCGCCTCCTTCATCAGCCCGTTCGGCTCATCCGGACAGATAAATCCCTTGGAGACCATATCCGGACCGGCCACCAGCTCGCCCGTATCGCTGTTGAGCACGACTATCGGTATGAGCATCCCGTCGCGGGCGAGCTGTTTACGATCGCGCAACAGCACATCCGCCAATCCGTCGGAACTCCTTCCGTCGATGAGCACCTTGCCGGTCGGGATCTTATCCGCAAGCTCGCACCTTCCGCCGCTCATCCTTATCACATCGCCGTCCTCAGCCACGATTATATTCGAGCGGGGTATTCCCACGCTTTCAGCGAGCTTGGCATGATGGATAAGCTGTCTGTATTCGCCATGGATGGGTATAAAATAGCGGGGCTTGACGAGGTTGAGCATAAGCTTCAGCTCCTCCTGACAGGCATGTCCGGAGACGTGGACGTCAGCTATTCTTTCATAATACACATCGGCGCCGCGTCTATAGAGATGGTTGATCACCCTGCCTATGGCCTTTTCGTGCCCCGGGATTATCCTTGCCGAGATTATGACCGTATCCCCCTCCTCGATGTGTATCCTGTGGTTATCCATAGCCATCAGCGAAAGGGCGGAAAGCGGTTCCCCTTGACTGCCCGTGGTCATCACCATGACCTTTTCAGGCGGCAGGTTCCTCACCCCTCTGAAATCGATGAGGAGGTTCTCCGGCAGCCAGAGGTATCCCAGATCATTGGCTATCCGGATGTTCTGGCTCATGGATCTGCCGGCGATGGCGATATATCGGTTATGCTTGGCCGCCAGCTCGATAAACTGTTGGATCCTGTATATGCTTGAGGCGAAGGTGGAGGCGAAGATCCGCCCCCGGGCGGATTGAAATATGGCATCTAAAGCCGGGAAGATCGACCTCTCCGGCGGGGAGTATCCGGGGCGCTCGCTGTTTGTGCTGTCCGAAAGCATCAGTAAAACCCCTCTCTCACCCAATTCCGCGAACCTGTGTAGATCGGTCATATCCCCGTTGACAGGGGTCTGATCCAACTTGAAATCCCCGCTGTGGACGATCGTGCCGCCCGGCGTATGGATGGCGAGGGCGAGCGTGTCGGGGATGCTGTGGTAAACCCTGATGAACTCGATCTCAAACCCGCCCAGAGATATGCCTTCGCCGGGTTTCACCTCGTTTAGCCGGTATTCTGCGATGTTGAACTCCCTGAGCTTCTCCTCGACCAAAGCGAGCGTGAGTTTTGCCCCGTAGATCGGAGCCTCCACCCGTTCCAACATGTAGGGAAGAGCGCCGATATGATCCTCATGACCGTGTGTCAGGATGATCCCCCTGACCTTATCCCTCCGCTCGATGAGATAGGAGATATCGGGGATTATGAGATCAACCCCCGGCATATCCAGATCGGGCAGCATCAGCCCGGCATCTATCACCAGGATATCATCCTCGCTCTCGACGAGGATCGTGTTCATTCCGAACTCGCCCACCCCACCGAGAGGTATGATTCTGACTTCAGCCATCATCTTCTCCTGTAGGTCCAGATTCCAACCACCTTTCGAGATAATTTTTCAGCTTCTGAACGAAATTTCGTGCTATCTCCAGTAAATCCATCGCTTCTTCTTTGGCGATGGTAAAACCTACACCGTAATCCCCAACCAATCTCTTGTCATAAGCGTCATTGAGCGCTTTTCCTAGATCTCTATCAAAAATCCCCGCTTTTACAAAATGTTCTCCGAACAGACCTATCACGCCCTTGTGGGAAGAGGCGGTTAAACCCTTGGTGAGAAGCGATGCTTCAGCGACGAAGAACATAGCATAGTAACACCTTGAAACACAGGAGTCATAATCTCCGATGTTTAAAGCATATTCCGCTGTGATCAAGAATCTCTCAGCCTTCTCTATGAAATCCCTTATTTCCTTCACATCTTTAACCCTTCTCTTCTCACGCTCAACGTAAACGGGCTTTTATAATTTTCGAAGAAAGGTTCGGGAAGCGCCATAACTGAAACAAGCTCTCCCTCTTCGATAAGCATATCAAATAGAAGGTCGCTCAAGCTTCTCCTAACCTCCGAAGGGTTAAGGGATTCATCCACCAATACAAGGATATCGATGTCTGAATCCCCTGTGGCTTCACCTCTCACGTGTGAGCCATAGAGGATAACGCCTTTAATCCCCTCGCCATATACCTCTATCAAATAATCCTTCACTCGATTTACCAATCGACTCACCTTTTTATCCATTTTCATCTCATTAAACGACTATGTTCACAAGCCTCCCCGGGACGAAGATTATCCTTTTCGGCGTTTTGTCCCCGACGAATCGCCGGACGTTATGATGTTCCATAGCAACCTTTTTGATCTCATCCTCGGAGGCGTCGGCGGGGACGGTTATCCTGCCTCGAACCTTGCCGTTGACCTGCACCACGATCAGGATCTCCTCCCTGACCAATGCCCTCTCATCCCATTTCGGCCAGGGATGTCTCACCAGACCGGGCCGGTTTCCTATCCTCTCCCAGAGCTCCTCAGCGATGTGAGGTGCGAAGGGCGAAAGCAGGAGAATCAGCGATTCGATCCCCTCCCTCAGCACCGCCTTAAACGAACCATCATCCGATCGCTCCATCTGATACATATAGTTTACAAGCTCCATTATCGCGCTTATGGCAGTGTTGAAATGCATTCTATCGCCTATATCGGTCGTAACCCGCTTTATGGCCGTATGCACGGCGGATCGGAGCTTTTTCGCCGGTCCGGAGAGGGAGTCCGGATCATACTCCGCCTTGACGTCTTTGATGATATCCAGGTTATCATGGACCAGATTCCACACGCGGTTGAGGAACCTGTATGCGCCTTCGATCCCCTGATCGCTCCACTCAAGATCCCTTTCGGGCGGAGCGGCAAACAGCATGAACACCCTGACCGTATCACATCCGTATTTACGAACCATATCGTCCGGATCGACCACGTTCCCCTTGGATTTGGACATCTTCGCCCCGTCCTTGACCACCATGCCCTGGGTGAGGAGGTTGGTGAACGGCTCGTCCACATCCAGCAATCCTATATCACGCATCACCTTGGTGAAAAACCGGGCGTATAGCAGATGCAGAACGGCATGTTCTATGCCGCCGATGTATTGGTCAACCGGCATCCAATATCCGACCTTATCCTTCGAGAAGGGAAGCTCCTCGTTTCGCGGATCGGTGTATCTGGCGAAATACCAGGACGAATCGACGAAGGTCGCCATCGTATCCGTCTCCCTGTGAGCCTTCCCTCCGCATTTAGGACATTTGACCTCATAAAACTCCTTACACGATTTCAGCGTCGCCGTGCCGCTTCCCTTATACTCGACATCCTCCGGCAGGAGAACCGGCAGGTCCTCATACGGGACGGGTACAACGCCGCATCTATCGCAATAGATGATCGGTATCGGGTTGCCCCAGTACCGCTGTCTTGAGATACACCAGTCCCGAAGTCGATATTGAACGGTTGCTCTGCCGATCCCTTTTGACTCCATATATTCTATGATCCTACGTTTTCCCTCCTCGCTGTCCAGGCCGTTGAACTGCCCGGAGTTGACCATCACCCCCGGATCCTCATACGCCTGAGACATGGTTTCCAGATCAAGCGAGAAATCGGGTTTCTGGATGACGATCCTTATCGGCAGATCGTATCGTTTAGCGAACTCAAAGTCCCTCTGATCGTGGGCGGGAACGGCCATTATGGCTCCCGTTCCGTATTCCATGAGGACATAGTCGGCTATCCAGATGGGGATATGCTCGCCGGTCATCGGATTGACGCAGTAGGCTCCCGTGAAGATTCCTCGTTTCTCCCCTATCTCAGCCGTTCGAGTTTCCTTGGATTCACGGGATACCTCCTCGATGAACCGCGTGATTTCACCCTCACGATCCGTTCCGGAGACCAGCCTTTTGACCAGAGGGTGTTCGGGAGCTAGAACCATGTAGGTCGCTCCGAAGACGGTATCGGGCCGGGTGGTGAAGACGGTGATGACCTCGTCGGTGCCGGCTATGGGGAAATCTATCTCGGCGCCTTCGCTCCTGCCGATCCAGTTGCGCTGCATGATCAGCACCCTCTCCGGCCATCCGGTGAGTTTCTCCAGATCTCTCAGCAGTTCCTCCGCATAGGCGGTTATCCTGAAAAACCACTGCATCAGAGGTTTCTGGACGACGGGTGAATCGCATCTCCAGCATCTGCCTCCTATGACCTCCTCGTTGGCGAGGACCGTCTGACACGATTCACACCAGTTTGCTATGGCCTCCTTCCTGTATGCCAGCCCCATCTCGTACATCTTCAGGAAGAGCCACTGTCCCCACTTGTAATACTCCGGCGAGCAGGTGGAGATCTCCCTATCCCAATCGTAACTGAATCCCATCCTTTTGAGCTGCTTGCGCATGTATTCGATGTTATCCTTGGTCCAGATCGCCGGGTGCACCCCGCGCTGGATGGCGGCGTTTTCCGCCGGGAGACCGAAGGCATCCCACCCCATGGGGTGGAGCACGTTGTAGCCGCGCATCGTCAGATACCTGGCGAGCACGTCCCCGATCGAGTAATTGCGCACGTGCCCCATATGTATCCTTCCCGACGGATACGGAAACATCTCCAGCAGATAATATTTCGGCCTGCTTTGATCCTCAGTTGTCCGGAAGAAACCCTCTCTTTCCCAGAACTCCTGCCATTTGCGTTCTATCTCCTCGAAAGGATATCCCTCGTCCCTCATCTTCACGCTACCTCGCTGATAGGTCAAAAGAGCATCGAATGTTGGCACGTTGAACGTTTAACGTTCTAACGTTCAACGCGCCGGCGTTTACACCTTTACGATCTTGATCCTCGATTCGTCATCGGTCCCCAATCCGATCGCGGCCGCCGTGTGCACGTGTTTCGCCTTCCCCGTTACCTCGTCCAGCCCTCTTTTTTCCCTCTCCCGATTGATGAGGTTCATGCCGAATTTGTCCATGGCGACCGGATCGAATCCGGCGGCCAGCATATTAGGTGAAAACTGAGGGGCGCCTCCGGGCCCACCTCTGCAGATACCCAGAATGGCGTCGAGGATTATCAGTCTCGTTTTATCTCTAATGTGCGAAGCGGCGTTCAGCTTGGCGATGAAGGGATCGCAGTTGTTCCCATGAAGCGATCCGGGGTTGTCGACCGTGCCGTAGTGGTTCTTCATGCTCAACGTTACGCCGGCGAGATTGTGATCCTTCAACACAGGCACGTTTATCAGGTGGTCGCAGAGACGCGTGAGTATCTTAGTCAGATGCTTCTTCTGACCCTCTATCTCGATCGGGTTGTCGGTGTCATATCCCCAGCCGCTGGAATCGGTGCCGAAACACCTGACGCCGTTCTGACCCTCGTTGAGCTTATAGCCGGCTCTCTTCAGCTCCCTGTTGGTTCTATCCCATATGACGATATCGTTTTCGAGGACGCCGAACTCCACCAGGGATTGAACGATGGCATCGACGAGCTGCGGATGTGATGGGAGCCTTCTATTTATGCAGTTGACCTTGATCCCTATAACCTGCCCTTTCCGATAGCCCTTTAATATCTCCTTCCACGCCTCTGAGATGGCATCCTTTCCGGTCAGCTTCCTCAACAGCGAATCCACAGCCTCGCGAAGCGGTTCCGGGTTGACCTTCATGTTCGAGGAGAAGCCGGGGTCCTCGATCAAAGCGATTCGGCTTATCGCAGGCGTTTCGGGATATCCTCTGCCGATCAGGTTTGGCAGAGCGGTCACACCCACCCCGCCTATAACCGCCGTCTTAAGGAAATCCCTGCGCGAGATCCTCCTCATCTCCCCTATTCCTCCGTTTTGGGGAATTATAACATATAAGCTGCGGCTAAGTCACGCCAGCTCCATCTGCCACCTAGCGGCCTCGAGGAGGTTTCTCATGAGGATCGACGTTGTAACCGGCCCCACACCTCCGGGAACAGGGGTGATATATGCGGCGCGCTCCTTGGCGGTCTCGAACTCAACATCGCCGACGAACTTCTTGCCTACACGGTTCATCCCGACATCTATGACTATCGCGCCGGGCTTGATCCATTCTCCCTTGATCAGTTCGGCTCGACCGGCGGCGGCTATCAATATCTCAGCTCGACCGACATGTTCCTCGATCTTTCCTCTCTTAAAAGTTCCGGTATGACAGACGGTGACGGTCGCCGAAAGTTTCCTTTGGAGCAACAGCAGCGCTGCGGGTTTGCCGACGATGGTGCTTCTGCCGATGACGACGGCTTCTTTGCCCGATATCTCCTCCCCGGTCGACTCAAGCAGGGTGATGGCCGCCATGGCCGTGGGCGGAACGAGCCTCGGCATGTCAAAGGCTATCCTTCCGATGCTGGCCGGCGAGACCCCCTCGATATCCTTGAGCTCGTCTATCCAGCAGAAGGCCTCGTTCGGACTGATCTGCTTCGGAAGCGGCATCTGGAGAATTATCCCCGTGACGGTCTCGTCACGGTTGAGTTTCTCGATGAACTCCTTCAACTCCCCAGGAGTGGTCGTCTCAGGAAGTTGATGTAGTTTGTAGTTGATACCTACCTCCTCACACCTGCGTCTCTGGCTTCTGATATATGCCTTGGAGGCGGGATCTTCGCCGACCTGAACCGCCGCCAGGGTGATGCTCACCCCTTTGGATTTTAACTCCTCTACGCCCGCTTTAACCTCTTCCTTGATCTTATCGGCTATGGGTTTACCTTCAAGAATTTTAGCGCTCATCATCTCCCCCTTGTAATTCAGAGTATTTCAGGGCTGCCCTGAAGATGTTGAGTTTGGCGTTTTTAAATCCGGCCATCTCGACACTCCTGATCATATCTCCTATCAGTTTTCTCGTCGAGTGGCCGGCCATCGGACAGGGCGGAGGAGGATCGGGAAAGCCTCTGCCTTGGGCGAATCCCCTGATCTCCCCCTTTGTGACGTATATCAAGGGCCTTATGATATGGAGCACACCTCCGAACAGAGGTGAGGATATCTTCATCATCTCCAGCCGACCCTTGAAGAAGAGGTTCAAAAGCGCCGTCTCGACGTTATCGTCCATATGATGGCCGAAGGCCACCTTGTTACAGCCGTGTTCATGTGCTGCTAGAAAAATCGACTTGCGTCTGTTCCAGGAACACCTGAAACAGTTCATCGGCAACGGCTCGCCTTCCGGCAGGAGAAAAGGAGCTAAGGCATAATCCACGCCTGTCTCTACCTTGAAGCCCTCGAGCCACCTCACCAGCGGCTCATGGGGGTTTTCCCACGGCCCGGCGCCATTGCCGAGGATATGGATCGCCAAAAGCTCATACTCACATCCGATCGCCCTTCTCTCCTCCCACAGCAATGTCAGGAGCGACAGGCTATCCCATCCTCCTGAGACGGCTACGGCGATCCTATCGCCGTTCTGGATCATATCGAAATCCTTTATGGCCTTGATGAGCTTGCTTCGGATGGCTCCCATCAGCTATAGTAAAACATATATTTCTCCAGCGCCTGACAGATCGCCTCGATGTTTTCAAGAGGCACATCCGGCTCGCACTCCGCCACCAGCATCAGCCCCCCCTGTTTCGATCCCAGCTTGGCGACGGCTTCCCTGATATGCTCATCTATATCCTTAGGGGTGCAGAATGGGAAGAGCTGCCTGTCCAGGTCGAGGTTGACGCACACCTTACCCTTACATACCTCTACCAAACCGTCCAATGTGTTGGCCCTGATCTGAGGATTGATCACCGTCACCCCGCATTCTATCAGATCATCTATCACCTCCAGTATATGCCCGTCGGAGTGGAAGTAGACGTGTATCCCCGCATCCCTGCACATGCCGAAGATCTGGGCGTAACACGGCTTGAGGTATTTCCTGAAATGTTCGGGGCTCATGGGAAGTCTATCCTGCATCCCCAGATCGTCGCCGAAATGGACCATCTTGGGTTTTCTCGCCACCCATTTTCTGACGACCGCGAGATTATAGGAGAGCACCATATCTATGAGCCTGTGGAGCTGCGGAGGCTCGTCGACGAAGTCCATCATCAGGTTTTCGAAACCCCTTAGATAATAGAGCCTCTGGAACATAAACCCATGCGGCAAACCTTCGCCCGGTTCGGGAGGGGTATAGCTTTCAAACGCATCCCAGCTTGAAAGCGGATGGTGGACTACAATGGCATCCAACCCGCCCCGGATGTTCTTCCATACACATCCCCATTCATCCGTGTGAGTTCCTTCCCTGTATAGACCTCTGAACTCGTCGAAGTTCCTGCTCCCCTTCTTGTACTCTCCGAATATAAGGGGATGTCTTATGACGATCTCCTCCAGATCCTCCCTGTACTTCTTCCAGGTAGCGGGCATCAGGCTGACGGAGACCGGTATCCAGGCGGGATTTCGGAACTCCACCGTCCGAAAGTAATTCTCCTCCCGTGTCATCATCCTCCTCGTCCTCATTTTTCGATTTTTTCGGCCATCTCGTCCACTTCGGCTGCGCCTTCGGCCAGCAGCCTTTCCTCATCGTCGAGCAGGATGTTGAGGAGCCTTTGGAACTCCCCTGCATGCACCCGCTCCTCATTCGCTATATCCTGAAGCACCGCCTTTGCCAGCGGATGATCGGTGGCATCGGCCAGGGCCTCATAGAGGTGCACCGCCTCCTCTTCGGCGGAGAGAGCCAATCGGATCGCCCTGGTCAGCTCCCTCTCACTCATCTTTCGATCCGGCGTTAAACCGGAGAAAGGGTTCAGAAACTCAGGCATATCTCCCTCCAGTTTCAGATGTTCTGTGTATCTCATTATACCGTTCACCGAGCGGGTTGTCAACGATCATTGAAAGGCACCTGACTTGTCCCCGGTTTAATCGTCCTCTTTCAAGGAGACAGAGAAACGCTGCTCCATCTGCAAGCTGGGGATGAAGAAGTAGCCTTGATTTCCATCTTGACCTGTTATATCCTTACTGCTGAGGAGATCGGCCAAGGAGGTAAGATGAAAAAGTTCTATCGGACATTCGAAACGGATTGGGGATGGTGTGCCGTAGTCGGAACCCATAAGGGGGTGTGTGCTTTCCTGCTACCGGTTTCCTCTCCTGAGGAGGCGGAGTCGAACCTATTGAGGCTCATCAGCGGGGAGAACCGGAAGGTCTGGAGAGGTTTCGATGATGTGGTGGATTCTGTGCGCCGCTACTTTCGCGGGGAGAAGATCGATTTCAACCTCCCACTTGATATGAGCCTCGGAACCCCCTTTATGCGAAGGGTGTGGGAGGCGACGAGGTTGATCCCTTACGGCGAGACGAGGTCGTACGCGTGGGTGGCCCGGATGGCAGGCTCTCCGAGGGCGTTCAGGGCCGTGGGGATGGCGCTGGCGAGAAATCCCCTGCCCCTTCTCGTGCCGTGCCACAGGGTGATCGGCTCGGACGGATCGTTGAGAGGATTCACAGCTCCGGGCGGGGTAAAACTTAAAATGAAACTGCTTGAGCATGAGGGGATCAGACGGCCGAAACTGACCGTCTGATCCTCGGGCGTTATTTGCCCATCCTCTTCAGGTTCTCCAGACAGCGTCTGACGCTTTCGAGCGGCGGTTGGCCGGGCGTCTCATACTCGACGATATACCACTCCGTTTTACCCGTGCTCTCGCAGATCTGGAAGATCTCATCCCATTTGACATCGCCTTCTCCGATCGCAGGGGCGGAGAAAGGATACTCCTTGAGGTGGATGGTGGCGGCTCGATCGGCGTATTTCCTGAGGAACTGAATGGGATCTGCCCCGCCGTGCATGGCGTTGCCTATGTCGAGTTGCATGACCACATCCTTGTTGGCCGCACCGAAGAATATATCCCAAGGTATCTCCCCGTCCATCGGCTGAAACTCCACGGTGTGGTTGTGATATCCGACCCGCATCCCGTGGGGTTTTACCTTCTCGGATATCTCGTTCATTATCTCCGCCGTTCTGAGCCAGGCCGCCTTGGAATTCCTGTATTCCTCGGGAAGGCCCGGGACGATGAGGAACTTGTTGCCCAGGATGGAGTTGAACTCTATGGTCTTCTGGAGCTCATCGCCCAGCAGGGTGTTGATCCCTATGTGTGTTCCGGCCACCTTCAAGCCGAAATCATCCAGGATCCTCCTCAGCTCCTTGGCATCTCTGCCGTAGTAGCCGGCAAATTCAACCCCCTCATATCCCATCTCGGCGACGGCTTTGACCGTGCCGACGAGATCTTTGGCACATTCCTCTCTGACGGAGTAAAGCTGTAAAGCTATCGGTATTCTCGCCATTTCAGACCTCCTTGAGTGATTTACCCCTTTATCCTGGCCCATATGGTGGCCAATTTCCCCTGCGGATCGACAGGGGTTTTGAAGGGACTGGTATTGTCCCTGAAGTAATCGAACTGGATCAGCAATTTGCCGTTACCCCTATCAACGCCTCCAAACAGTCCTATCTCCATCGGAAGCGAATCGAAACAGGTGGTGGTGCCTATCTTCGTCCAGTCATCGCCCTCCTTTTCCTTGAAATATCCGGTGACTTTATCCCCTTCCCTTTTGAGCCTCAGAAAGAGGTCGGCCTTTCCGCCAGAAGGGGCGTATCCCGCCACCTTACCGGTAAGCCCATCTCCGTTTTCGGTGCATTTCTTTTGAAACTGGAGCTGAGCGGTTTTATCGCCATGCATCCACAACTTCAGCATTATCCAATTGTCTTCCGACGGGAATTTGACCACCAGTCCGGCTATATCCGAATCGTTATTGCCCCATTCGCAGTAGAGCCTGGTCTCCACGTCGAAGTCCTCGTCCTCCTCAACCGTTTGATAGAGCCTTGTCGTCTGATCTGAGCACCAGAGGTTAGAGTTAAACTCACCGATCCAAGTGATCCAACCCGCCCTCGTTTTATTGACGTCCCAAGTCTTGGGCTCTTTGGCCCACTGCCAATGGGGATCGATATTGGTCCCCTTGAAATCATCCGGATAGAGCTTTGCCCCCCAGGCAAGCGAAGCCGCCAGTATTAAGATCAGAGCGGCCGCTATCAAAAGTCTCATCCCGCTTACCTCCTTGTAATTCTAGGTTCGACATATAATTTATCCGATGTCCAAATCGTTGTCAAGCATCAATCTGTCAGCCAAGGGCTTTTCAACGCTTTTCGCCGGCGCTGTAGTGGCAGGCCCCCGTACCTGCCGGATTCGGGGGCACGCACAGAGGCGCGCCCCTTCTTTCGTAGGGCGGCACTTTATATGCCGCCGTTTTCGGCGGGGGTAAACCCCTGCCCTACGAGAAAAGTGTTACCATAATTCCCGAGGGATATGAACCATCCCTAAGGTGTGTAATGTGACGTAGCAAAACAGGATGGCGTTGTAGTAAGGAAAGCGATTGTAATCAACTGAGGAGACGATGGACAGATCCCCAGGTATTTTAAGATCCTATACCATCAGATCGACCTTATGTTCTTTACGTTCCTCGTCCTCCAGTTCGATCTCCTCGGCGAGCTCGTCCCGTTCCCTTCGATGACGACCGCCTCCAGCATCTCTCTCCCTAACCCCCTCGCTTTGTGTCTGGGGGGTGGATTTCACCTTGGGTTTGGACTCCTCAATCGCCCGTTGAAGCTGTTGGATAAACCGGTTCTCCTGATTGGTAAGCGATGCCTCCTGGAGTCGGTTCACCCTGTGGGTGCTCAACAGGTTGCCCATGATGTTTTGATGAGCGGCATCAAGCCGACCGGCTCTCACACAACTCACCCCTTTTGGGCTTTAGATTTCTCCATCTTTGTATATCGGATGTTCGGCGGGGAAACTTAAGTACAGCACTCTTAGCTTTCAGCGATGGGGAACTTTCATGAATCGGCTCACAGCTGCCTTAAGCTTCTCAAATTTCCCCCTCTCCATCTTAGAGGCCATCTTCCAGACGACCTTTCCATCTTGAATAAGGTAGATCATCGGCCTGTCCTTGGGAACCTTATAGAGCTTGAAGATCTTCCCGTCCCAATCCAGCGGCATGGGAAGGATCGTTTTGTTACGCCTGAGCCACCTTTTGACAAAGGACCGGGTTATGAAGAAGGGCTTACTGCTGACATCGCCCACCTGCAGAGCTGTTAATCTCTCCGGTCTTTTGATTTCCTCCTTGAACTCCCTTCTCACCGCCATAGCCCATTTATCCGCCTCCTTACGCGTTTTCCTGTTGCCGAATATCAGGATGATCAGAGTTGCCTTCATCTTGGAGAGCCGGTACTCCTTATCGTAGACGTCTTTGAGCGAGAAATCGGGCGCCTTCTGGCCGATTTTGAGCCCGACCTCCTTCTCCGCAGCCCAGACAATCGGGAGAAGGGAGATCAAAATGACCGCTATGACGTTAGAGATTCCCCTGAAGATAAAACCTGACAACCGTATACCTCCCTTTAAAGGCGAAAGTTTGGGTGAGCAGGCCGTACTCGTCTATGTAATCACCCTCATAGTCATAATACCAGGCGGGGGTGCTGAGGACAGAGAGGACGAAACTCCAGTTTTTGCTCAAGCCATATCGTAGCCCTCCGCCCCAATCGGTATACCACATGTTCCAATCCAGGTATCTCTTGTTATTAGCCGCAAGGGCGTCGTTAACGAAGTTATACATCCCTCGTCCGATGAAGGCATAAAAGGAAGCGGTTCGGTAATCGTACGGCTCCGGGCTAAGCCTGATATCCAGGTTGATTTGCCCCATGACCCCGCCGATCTCCTCAAGAGTCTTATCGTCCTGGTTCAACCTCGTCCTTATGTCCATCCGCGAGTAATGATCTTCATATCGGTAGAAGGCATAATATCCGAATCCCGAAAATTCAGCCCTTGTCCTCTCATCCAGATCATGCCTCAGGTTAACCCCTCCTGTGAATCCGGTCGCTCTCGCCTGATCGATATAATCTCGCTTTGCGTCCAGATCGTCGGGGTTATCGATCTCCACCTCCCCTCTTATCAGGTCGAGGCCGAGCGATACCTCCTTCTCCGAACGTCTCAGAAGCTCTGAAAGAGGATGGGCCGGGCTCGTCCTGAAGACACGAAGTGTCTCGGGATTTTGGAGATATATCTCCCCATTCGGCCCAACGCATATGGGCTGCAACCCGCCTTCCATTAGATCCCTCTCATCCAACCTGATGGTCGTCTGCCCCAAAAACTCCCCATCGCGCGAGAATCTCTGAACCCTTCTGAAGATCACCTTCTCCACCCTGCTCATCGATCCGATCAGCTCCTCAGGCATATCGGGATCGATCTTAATCGGCTCATTCACACGACGTTTTAGGACGGTCGGAGTAAACCGCTTAAGTATGGCCTTGTCTAAGACGGCGATCGATCCGTCCTTCAGCGTGGAGACCCAAAACGGGCTTATGAACTTCCCCCTCCCATATCCATATCCCCCGATCGACACCTCGACCTTCCCGTTCGGGGATATCCTGAAGATCTTGTGAACGCCACTGTCTGAAACCCATATGTTCTCGCCATCGAAGTTGATATCGACGGGCGAATCCAGCCCATCCATGCCGAGATGGCCCAACAGCTTGCCGTTCCCATCGAAGAGGTATATCTCCCTTCCATCCAACACGTAGATCCGATTGCCCAGAGGGGATACATCCATGCGCAACTTACGCGTAGGGTCCCCATGTGGGATGAGAAGGCCGCTTTCGCCGTCGGGCAGGACCGCTAAGGCGGCAGAGGCCAATCGATCCTTTGGCGCACCGACCTCGCTCAGATCCACATCGCGGGCAAAGTCACCGTCCGGAGAAAAGATATGAACACAGACAAGATAATCGTAGACCTCCTTCCCCTTCCTGGGCCTTATCTTCCAATCCAGGAGATATATCCTGCCCGACGAGTCAACGGAGATATCCGATATGGATCTGAATCTAAATTTTGGGTTCTTTTTGGGTTGCTCTATCTTGAGTAGAAGCTTGCCGTCGGGCGAGAACTTCTGTACCCTGTTGAGCTCCTGATCCGAGACGTAGATGTTTCCATTTGAGTCGATTTCCCAAAAGGTTTCACGGCTGAACATGCCATCGCCCTCACCCTTTCCCCCGAACTGCGAGAGAACATCCACTCCTCCCAAGGCGAAGGCAAGAGACGGAAGGAGGATCAGGAGGGCTATAGCTGTTTTTCTCACGGCTCCCCTCCGCTTGTCATAAGATGTTTAAATTCGATCTTCCCCGCATCATCTTTGATCCTGTCGAGCAGGGCATTTATGAACTTGGAGGAATCCTCCGTGGAGAACTCCTTCGCAATTTCGATCGCCTCGTTTATGGTCACCGCGGGGGGGATATCGGTTAGGTAGAGGATCTCGAAGGTGGCGAACCGAAGGATGCATCTGTCCAACGTGGCCATACGATGTATCTCCCAGTGCTCACAATGACCCTCTATGACCTCATCTATCTTCTGAAGATGTTCCATCGTCCCCCTGACCAAAAGCTCGGCGAACCGCTTGATCTCCGGATCGACCTCCCTACTCTTCCAGAACTGGGAGATGATCCTCTCTATGGGCTCATCGGGTCTGAGCTCAGACTGATAAAGCATGTTAAGCGCATATTTTCTCGCGAGTCGTCTTCTAGTCACCTTTTCAGCCCATCTCCTTATAGAGATTGGCCATCTCGATCGCTGCGACAGCGGCATCGGCACCTCTATTGCCCATCTTAGTACCGGCACGCTCTATGGCCTGTTCGATCGTATCGGCGGTGATGATGCCATAGATCGTCGGCACTTCGGTCTGCATGGCGACCTGGGCGATTCCCTTAGCCGCCTCGCTACTGACATATTCGAAATGCGGAGTGGCGCCCCGAATTATCGCCCCAAGGCATATCACGGCATCGTATCTCCCCGATAGAGCCAGCTTTCTAGCCGTGGGGGGAATCTCGAACGATCCGGGCACCCAGAAGATCTCTATATCCTCCTCATTCGCCCCATGTCGACGTAAGGCGTCCAGGGCTCCGTCAAGCAGTCGTGAGGTTATGAAGACGTTGAACCGGCTGACGACGATGCCGAATTTAAGACCCGTCGCTACCAGGTTCCCCTCGTGTACCTTCGCCATCTCTCTCCTCCTCAGGGATGAGGTTAAACAGGAGATGACCGAGCTTTGTGCGTTTTGTCTCCAGATATCTCCTGTTGAACTTATTGGGTTTAACCTCTATCGGGACCCGTTCGACGATCTCGAGACCATATCCGGAAAGGCCCGCCCTCTTACGGGGGTTGTTGGTCATGAGTCTGATCTTCCTAACGCCGAGATCGACCAATATCTGGGCTCCGATGCCGTAGTCGCGCGGATCGGGCGGGAATCCCAATTTCACGTTGGCCTCAACCGTATCCAGCCCCTGTTCCTGAAGCTCATAGGCTTTGATCTTATTGGCCAACCCGATCCCTCTCCCCTCCTGCCGCATATAGACCAGCACGCCTCTGCCCTCCTTCTCGATCATCCTGAGAGCCTGGCGCAGTTGTTCGCCGCAGTCACACCGCAGCGATCCGAACAGATCCCCCGTCATGCACTCGGAGTGCACCCTGACCAGGACGGGCTCGTCACTTGATACGTCTCCCTTGACGAGGGCGAGGTGCTCCTTGCCGTCCAGCAGGCTCTGATAGACCAGAAGCTTGAAGTTTCCGTAGATCGACGGCAGGTTGGCCGATGCGATCCTCCTGACGAGCTTTTCAGTTCTCCTTCGATACTCTATCAGATCGGCGATCGTTATGATCTTAAGGCCGTGTTCTCGAGCGAACCGCATCAGATCCGGCAGCCTCGCCATGGTTCCATCATCCTTCATTATCTCGCATATAACCCCTGCCGGGAAGAGTCCTGCAAGCTTTGCCAGATCGACCGCCGCCTCGGTATGCCCTGCCCTCCTGAGAACTCCGCCCTCGACCGCCTGAAGCGGGAAGACGTGACCGGGTCGAACGAAATCGTCAGATCTTGCGTTCGGATCGGTGAACTTCTTGATCGTCACGGCCCTGTCATAGGCGGATATCCCCGTGGTTATGCCCTCACTGGCATCTATGGAGACCATGTAGGCTGTGTTGAGATGGGCGTTGCTTCTGCTGGTCATCGGCGGGATATCGAGCTGCTCTAGCCTCTCCCGCGTCGCCGGAAGACAGATCAAGCCCCTGCCGTATTTGGCCATGAAATTTATGCTCTCAGGCGTCACCTTCTCAGCCGCCATCAGGAGATCGCCCTCGTTCTCCCGATCCTCATCGTCGACCACTATCACCATCTTACCCTGACGGATATCCTCTATCGCCTCTTCGACCGTGTTGAATTTGAATTCATCTCCCTTCTTCATCCGGACATCACCTCTCAGATGAAGCCGTGTTCCCTAAGGAATTCGATCGTGACCCCTCTTTTATCCTGATCCTCCTTCAGGGTTAGCAGCTTCTCGACGTATTTCCCTATGATATCATATTCCACATTGACCCTGCCACCCGGCCCTTTTAGCCCCAAGGTCGTCACCTTTAAGGTATGTGGTATCAAAGCCACCTCGAAGGAGGTGTTATCCCTTATGGCAGCGATGGTGAGGCTCACGCCGTCTATACACACCGATCCCTTTTCCACGATATATCTCATCCCCTCGGGCGAGACCTGAACCGCCATTACGACCGATTCGCCCTCCCTCGCTATCGATCGGATAGTGCCGACCTCATCGACATGTCCCAGAACCAAATGCCCACCTAGCCTGTCGCTCAACCTCATCGGCCGCTCCAGATTAACCATGTCTCCGGGGGATAGATCGCCGAGGTTAGATCGGCGCAGGGTTTCGGGCGAAAGATCCACTGCAAACCCGCCCTCGTCGATCTGAGTGACCGTCAGGCATGCGCCGTTGACGGCGATGCTGTCGCCTATTTTCGTTTCCTCCAATACCTTTTCGGCGGATATCCTCATCCTCTTCCCCTCACCCTGTGTCGATATCCTCTCGATTTTACCCATCTCCTCGACAAGGCCTGTAAACATCGCCGTCTCCCCCGTTAAAGCTCCACCTCCAGCCCGTCATATGCCGGTTGGATCCCGTATGGACCGAGCGCCTCCTCGAGCTGGTGGTGGAGCAGCCCGCCGTTATGCGAGAAATGGGTGGCGAAACAGAGGGAATCGGCCCTCAGCACACCCATCTTTTCAAGTTCCACCTTCAGCTCCACGACAGCGCTTATCCCCATATGTCCCCTTCTGCCCTCACGTGCCCCGTTGGTGCAATCGAATATGGCCATGTCCAATCTAAACTGGCTCAGGGCCTCCCATGTATCGGGCGGATACCATCCCGTATCAAATCCGACTAGCACGGTTTTACCCTCGGGCAGATATTCGAAAATGTAGAACATCGCCACCTGATCATAGGCATGATCGGCTCTCATAGGCGTGACCTTCATATCTCCCGCCGTAAAGCTTCTGAACGGCTCGCATCTTCTGAACCTCAGTCTGTATCCTGGATTTTCGACCATAGAGGCGATAGCGTCGCCCACCTTATCGTTACCGTATATAGTCGTGACTCTGCCCTCGGCTATATGTGCGAAAGGAGGACGTCTCATATTCAGCTCTTCAAAGTAAAAGTGGTCCTGGTGTGAATGGGTTATGAATATATGTTCGATCTCGGCCAGGTTAAGGCCATATTTCAGCACATGCAGATATGTATCGGGCGGCAGGTCGACCTTATAGATATCGTTAAGCAGAAGTGAGGATCTCGTTCTGATGTTTTTGCCGCCTGCCTCCCTTGCCCTACGGCAGTTTTCGCATTCACAGAAGACCCCGGGCCAGCCCTCAGCGGCGGCCGTGCCCAGGAATTTCACCTTCATCTCCCCTCCTCCCATCCATCGCCTATGGTCCTCCCGGATAGGACCTCCCTTCGAGGGCTGCGATGAACTTCTCGGTTTCCATCGCCGCCACCGCTCCCGTTCCGGCGGCCACGACCGCCTGTCTGTGCAGCGGGTCTTGGACATCCCCGGCCGCGAACACCCCTTCTACATTCGTGCGCTGGTGGTCGTCAGTCAGTATAAAACCGCGTTCGTCCATATCGAGTTGACCCTCAAACATCTTCGTGTTAGGTTCATGTCCGATGTAGATAAACACACCCTCCACATCGAGTGAAGACCGCTCGTCGGTCTTAACGTTCCTGATCTTCACGCCTTTGACCCCGTTCTCATCCCCTACTATCTCCTCGACGACGGAATCCCACACGAAGCCGATCTTCTCATTGGCGAAGGCCATATCCTGTAGGAGCTGGCTGGCGCGGAGCCGATCCCGCCTGTGGATGATGATCACCTCGTCGGCGAATTTCGTGAGGTAGATCCCCTCCTCGACGGCGCTATCGCCTCCCCCGACGACGGCCACCTTTTTATCCCTGTAGAAGAATCCGTCGCATACGGCGCAGTATGAAACTCCCCTTCCGGTATACTCCGCCTCGCCGGGCACCCCCAGTTTTCTGGGCGAAGCTCCGGTGGCAATTATGACCGATTTGGAGGTAAACTCTCCCCCATAGGTTTTCAGTCTGAAGGGATGGGACGATAGATCCACCTCCGTAATCTCATCAAACTCGAACTGAGCTTTAAACTTCTCAGCCTGCTTTTGCAGGAGCTGGACGAACTCCGCCCCCGGCACTCCCTCGGGGAAGCCGGGGAAATTCTCCAGGTTTTCAGTGAGGGCGATCTGCCCGCCTATCTCCCTTCCGGTTATGACCACGGTTTTAAGCTCGGCCCTGCCGCAATATATGGCCGCCGTCAATCCGGCCGGTCCTGAGCCCAGGATGGCAACATCCCAATCGGCCTCGATCATCTTACCTCCACCTCCTCGTATTCGATCCCGTGTTTGTCCAGTATCCTTTTGGCCCTCACGCAGAAGGGGCATCCCGCCTTCGAATATATCCTCACCTTCGCCATCTCTTTTTTCCCTCTTCATAAAGATCGCCTCCGTATATGTCATTGACGACGAAAAGGGGCATATCCCGTACAACTAGCTTTCTAATGGCCTCGGTTCCGAGATCGTGGTATGCTATGATCTGGCAGGAGATTATGTGTTTCGATATCAGGGCGGCAGCCCCTCCCACGGCCGTCATGTACACCGCTTTGAAACGTCGCATCGCTCTTTTAATCTCCTCGCTCCTCTCGCCTTTTCCGATCATCCCCTTAAGCCCGAGCTCCAGCAGTGGGATCGTATATGGGTCCATGCGTGAGCTAGTGGTCGGCCCGGCAGGGCCGATGATCGATCCGGGCTTAGCGGGTGCCGGGCCGACGTAATATATTACGCCTCCGCGCGGATCAAAAGGGAGGGATCTACCGGCTCGGATGGTTTCCACCATCCGTTTGTGAGCTGCGTCGCGGGCGGTGTAGATCACCCCGCTCAATCTGACCCTATCCCCTGATCGCAGCTTGGCGATATCCTCATCGCTGAGAGGCGTCGATAGATCGTGATATCGCATCCTACTCAGATGAAGATCTCCTTGCCCGTGCGGCCGGATTCGTATATCGCGTTGACGATCTGGACGGCATGTTTGGCGCTCTCGATCGTGATATACGGTTCCCGATCCTCCACTATGGCCTGAACCATGTCCTCGACCTGTCCGACGTGCCCTGTCGATCCGACGGCCATGGGATCGGAGGAGGTTGTGATGCCGCGCTTCTCCTTTGGGCCATAGAGGCTCAACATGTATTCCTCTTCCTTCTGCATATCCTCCCCCTGGATCTTCCATATCTTCAGCGTGTCGTCCTCCTTGGCTATGCTCCCTTTAGGCCCGTGGATGTACATGTAGGTCGAAAGGCCGGGATATGCGGCTGTGGTCGTGGTAAGAGTCCCCAGAGCTCCGTTTTCGAACTTCAGCACCGCCACGGTCTTATCCTCCGCCTCTATATCGTGGCCGAAGACGCCGAAGGAGCCGTAGACGGATTTGACTCGACCGCCGAACCATTGGATGAGGTCTACGGTATGAATGCCCTGATTCATGAGCGATCCGCCGCCGTCCACGCTCCAGGTGCCCTTCCAGCTTCCGTGAGGCCCCTGATAGTAGCTGGGCGCCCTCCACCACAGCACCAGTCCATGTATCCCCGTGAGCTTACCCAGTCTGCCTTCATCGATGGCCTTCTTGATCCGTTTGTTAAGCGGGGTGAACCTGGACTGAAATATGCCGGACATCTTCACCCCAGCCCTATGCCCTTCCTCTATGAGTTTGTCGATCTTCTCAACGGAGATATCGACCGGCTTTTCCACGATCACGTGTTTTCCCGCCCTTACGGCCTTTATGGCCATATCGGCATGCATGCCGCTGGGCGTGCAGATGTTGACCACTTCCACCTCGGGATCATTCAGCATCTCATCGTAGTCCTTATATCCCTTGACGTTGAACTCCTGTGCTGTTGAATTCAACCTGTTCTCGTCAACATCGCATACGGCGATAAGCCTTGCCCCTTTAGCCTGTACGATCGCCTTGGCGTGGTGTTTACCCATGCCCAGGCCGACCACGCCGAATCCAATCTCCCTATCTGCCATTTTATCCTCTCCATGCTCGATTTTCACGAGTATAATGTAACATAATCCGCCAAGTTAAGTCAAACAACATCGATCGTTCGGCGGTTACCCATGCTTTTAACCGACTCTACGGCAGATAACCCTCATCTGGAACGTTCATCTTCTTCAGAGAGCGCGTCCTGAAAGTCGTCGATCAGGAGCGAGATCATAGACCTAGCTCCTACTGGCGATTCGATCTGGCTGTTGACATCCCAGGGAGTGTGTAAATACGATAGAGTTAAGGCCACCTTGCTCTCCTTTATGCCTCGTGGCCTTAACTCTATTCTTTAGAATTTGATTTCAACTCCACCATAGATTATCCGACCATATACCGGAGCATACATAAAAGCGGCGTCGTCTGTATGTTTCTCAGGCTGGATATAATTCGTAAGGTTCTTTGCCCTTATAAAGAGGTTAAATCTGTCAGACAAGCTTCTTGATACTTTAGCATTGAGTATCAAGTGAGGCTCTGTCTCCTTGATTTTGGTTGGTTCCTCCTCATCCATATAGTAGTCGATATACATCGGTCCTTGGTAGTTGCCGTCAAGCACAAAATTCCAGTCTTCAGGAGTGAAACTCAATTTAACGCCTGCTGTATATCGGGGAAGACGAGAGATGTATTTGCTCCTCTCCTGGAAAGGGGTCCCTATCCAGTCTTCTCTTTCGTGTTTATACTGTCCATCGTTAAAGGTGAAATTAACATCAAGAACAAGATTCTTCATCAAAAGAAGATTCCCGCCAATCTCTATCCCCTGAACATAGGCATCGTCGATATTCTTCCACTCATAGGTATAGCCAAGGCTCTTTGCCATTTCCCCCGCTTCTACAAAACCTATCTTGCCTTTAAGGTTTGTGCGAAAGAGATTAGCGCTTACGGAAAACCTGTCTGCCATCTCATAGTCAAGGGAGAGGTTGAAGCCTATAGATTTTTCAGGTTTCAAATCTCCTCCTTTCCACACCCTCGGTGAACCGCTGCAGAGGTGCAAATCTTCAGAGAACCCATAAGGCACCCTGAAGCCTGTCCCCATACTACCTCTTAAAGTGAAGGATGGGAACGGTTTGTATCTTATCGCGAAACGGGGATTCCAGGCAGTTTCGTCGTATTTAACCGGGGGTACTCCCTCAGGAGCAACCTTGCCAGAACCACGGAAGTTATCCTCAGACTTGTGGAAGTCATACCTCGCTCCCGCCACCATCTCAAGGGCATCGCTTATGAAGAACTCACCCTGGATGTATGCACCAACCTCATTCGCATGCTTTTCAGATGTAGAGGTATATGGTTCACCGTAATTCTCGTCATCCTCATCTACAACCACATATTTGCCTGTCTCCTCAAGTCTGTTATGGGAGTATTGAACTCCTGCTAATAGGCGGTGCTTCCCAAAAAGCGGATGGAGGTAGTTCAGATTCAATGCAAAAAGGTTCTCCGTAGCAAGATATGGACGCATCTCATCTAAAGGCGGTAATGTATCGTCGTGTGTAGCCATATAGTCGCCGAGAAAGGTATCGTTTGTAGCGTTGCGATGATGCAAGGCATAGGCAAAGGAAATATTTGCTTGACCTCCATGCGGGAACCGCTTTTTATACTTAGCTGTTACTTCATACCTGTTTGTTATGATGCGCTCTGTGGTCTCCGTGAAGGGGTTCTCATAGGTATCGCCAACCAAAACGCCTCCCTGTCTCCACTCATTCAAAGCCTTTCCTGCAACTGTAATCTGGTCATCGCCGGAGATATTATCCGCAACAATACTGAAGCCTGCATTTGTAGCATCTGTCTTAACCCTATCTGAAACACCGTCAGGTTTTTTCACCTCATCAAGATTATCCCCATCGCCTGTTTGGTCAATTGCATCGCCTCCGTGTTTTTGAGCGAAAAGTATAACACCCATGTTATCTTTTCTCATGGATGCAGTGAAACTATATCTATTTGTGTTATAACTTCCGAGCTCAATCTCTATCTTTGCTTCCGGCTTTGAAGGTTTTTTGGTGATGATATTAATTGCTCCTGCGATAGCACCAGGGCCGTAGAGTGCAGAACCCGCACCCTTTACAACTTCTATCCTATCTATGTTCGCTGTTGCTATTTGTTGTAATCCATAGACACTGGCCAAGCCGGAATAGATGGGCTGACCATCAATTAGAACCTGGGTATGGTCTGGTCCTAAACCTAGGAGTCTTACCATAGTGAAGTTACAATATTGACACTGCTGCTCCACCCTTATGCCTGGTAACCCATCTAAAGCCTCATAAAGCTCTACTGCTCCCTTTTCCTCAATAGCCTTGCTTGTGAGAACCTCTGTGCGAATAGGAACATCCTTCATATATGTGGGGGTTCTTGTCGCGGTAACCACTACTCCCCCTATCTCAAGCAAAGTCTGTTTTAGCTTAAAATCCACCCTTACAGTTCGCCCAGGAGACACCTCCACCTTCTTCACTACAGGCTTATAACCTGCCATTGATGCCATAACCTTGTAAGTTCCGGCAGGCACACCGGAGATAAGATATTCCCCATTTGTACTTGTTGTGGCTTCAAAAGGAGTTCCCTTCACAATGATATTTACCAAAGGAAGTGGATCTCCTGTCTTCTCGTCTATTACCTTACCCTGAATTTCACCCAGGTCTGCTGCGGCTACGATAAAAGGAAGCAGAAAAGCCCCCAATACCATAGCTGCTCTCTCTATCCTTTTCATTTTCATCACCCCTCCTTTCTGACTTCGCTTAGCTTAAAGGTTATAGGCACCTTTATCCATAGCTCTCTCTTAAAGGTGTATAGGCTGAGCTTAGGAAAAGGCGATGACCTCCTTATGGCTTCAATTCCGGCTTTATCGAGTATATCGTATCCCGATGATTTCAACACCTTTATATCCCCAACCCTTCCATCTTCGAGCACCTCAAATGAGATTATCACCGTGCCCTCATATCCCATCCTACGCGCCTGTAACGGATAGAACTTGTTCCTCTCTATCCTTTTACGCACCTTCTCGAGGAACTCGGTCGGCGATTTAACCGGCAACCGAACGGAGATCTCCTGATCAAGGGGAGAAGTATCTTTGAGGAAGGATGGGAGCCCCGGGGGTTTCTCAGCAGGAGCATCCGGGAGTTTTACCGATTGAAACACCGGATACCTGATCGAGGATCTCTCGGTAAGCTTTATTTCCCTTGCTTTACCTGGTGGCAGATTAGAAGGAACGTCAACATCCACGAATTGATAGTCGGTATCCATATCGCTTATCCACCATGCGGATTCGGTATAACTTACCATCGGTTTCACCTCAGGTTTAAAGCGGATGCGATTAGGGGAAAATTTTATCTCCGGCTGGGGATGGACCTCTCTTCTCCCCAGGATTTTTCTGGGTATGCGTTTGGGGTTAACTTTCAATAGATCGACCGATACGGTGGGATTGATCTCCACTCCCGCCTGCTCGGGGATCAAGAGATATATCGCAGATAGCAAAATGAGATGGGCTGCAACGGAGATCAAGAATGAGCTTGCGAACCTATTCATAGCATGCATCCCCCTTCATGCTTAGAATTTAAAGGTTAACCCGGTTTTGAACTTTATGCCCTCCTCACTGGAGAATATCTCCTCATATTTCGTCCCAAATAGATTGTTTATCGTGAGAAATAGAGAGCCTTTTTTCAATATGCTCTGGTTAACCATTAGATGTGTCAGCAAATATGAGGGGAGTTTTTTCTCCCTATACCCAAACCTGGCTCCGACATACTCCTCCACCAGTGTGACGCTAAGACCCAACCTCTCGATGGAGCAGCTTATCTCAACATTCGCCCTGTGATGCGGGCTGTAAGTGAACTCTTTACCGGTTTCCCTGTCCTTCGTCCTCAGATAGGTATACCTCACCGCTCCGAAGAGATAACGGAGGGGTTTCCACTCTATCTCCATCTCAGCTCCCTGCGTGAGCGCTTTCCCGATGTTCCGATATGAGTAGATCTCACCCCGCTTGAGCCAGAACCCCTGGATCATGTTCCTGAGATCATTCCTGAACAGGGATGCCTTTCCGTATAAGCTTCTGCCCCTCGCCTCCAGCTCGACGTTATAACCGTTTGACGATTCGGGCAGGAGATCCGGGTTCCCTTTTATCCAAAACCCACGTCCTCCTCGTCCGCCACGCCCATGGCGTGTTTTACGATAAAGCTGCTTGAACGTCGGTGACTTAAACGCTTTACCGATGGATGTTCGAAGGAGAAGCCAATCGGTAGGCTTGTATAGGAAAGCCACCTTAGGATTAAAATGGCTCCCCCATACCGAGTGATAGTCTAACCTTCCGGCGAGGAGCAGGGAAAGGGCTCCAAAGCTCATCTCATCTTGTAGATATGAGCTTATCATGAAATGCCTCTTTTCAGCGGGCAGATCTCCACCCTCAATTTTATTATGAAGCATCTCCATCCCCGATGTGAGAAGATGCCTCTTGGTTAGGTTTCGCGTCATTTGCATCTCAAATCGGTTTTCCACCTCATCCGTAAGAGTCGGCTTCGGCGCCCCTCCGACGCGGACCTCATCATGGTAGAAGATGTTGTGGTATTTCAACGTGAGCTTGGGAAGGCCCGGCAGATCGAGATCTCCCTTTAACCCTAAATCGAATTTCCTCTCCTTCCAGAAGGCGAGCTTCTCCCTGCGGAATCCTCCCCTCAGAGTCCAGATGCCCTGTTTATCCTTTTCCCATTTAAGCTTCATAAGGATATTCTCAGCGTTACACCGACTTATTTCCTCCTTTCCCTTCAGCCTGTTCGCCGCCGCTGAGATCAGATATCCAACTCTTCCAAAGCTGTAGCCATGGTTTAAGAAGAACGTCTTTGAACCGTAACTTCCGTAGGAGAAAGTTCCGTTCAAGGAGGGTTTACGAGATGGGGATCTGGTGATTATGTTGCATACCCCGCCCACGGCGTCGCTACCGTAGAGAACGGAAGAAGGCCCTTTTACCACCTCTACTCTCTCGATAACATCTGCCGGGATCAGGGTTAAAGGGTGGCGCCCTGTTATCCTCTCCCCATCGAGGAGAATCAGCGTGTATCTTGAAGGCAACCCCTGAATCCTGAGGGCGTCCCTTGTCATAGGGGCGAAGTACGTGTCGAGGTGGATGCCCGGGAGGTATCCCAGCGCTTCCCCGGCATTTAAGGCGTTACGTCTCTTCATCTCCTTTCCGTCAACCACTACCGCCGGGACAGGTGTATCCTCAAGAGGATGGCTTGTTTTAGTGGCGGTGACGATTATCTCTTCCATTTTAACCTCATCCGCCTGTTCATCCGCCAGGGCGAGTGGATGAACGAGGAAGAGTGTGATGACGAACCATATTGAGACGACCCTGCTCATCGTTATCCTCCTCAAGATTAATTTGGGGCGCAACGCCATGCGCCCCTACCTCACTTCAAACGTCAAAGTGGCCGTATAGGAGAGAGAATCACATTTATCCCTCAGCTCCTCCGTCGGGGGCACCTTGTGGTTCACCTTGATCATCCACTGTCCCCAGTGGATGAGCCTTATCCTCGCTTTTCCCCTTCCGTCGGCGGTCGTGGCGTAAGCGAAATCATCGCCTGTGGAAAATCCGTTGTAAGTGGCCAGCACACGGCAGTATTTCAGCGGTTTCCCATCGAACAGAACCTGAACGGTCATGAAATGCCCGCCACACCCTTTGAGATTTGCAGGGTTTTCAAGGGGGATTATCTCAAGTTTATGCCCTAATGGTCTGGAGAGGGAGTCCGGTCCCTTGCCGACACTTACTATCGCTTTAGCATACTGTTCGTAATATAGGCTGAGGATGACGTTCTTCAAACCCGTTTTGGGAGCCGCTTTGTGATGTATTTTACCCTCCTCCAGATACATCGTGTAGAAACCGGGCTTCATCTCGGCCGCAAGTATATACGTGCCTTCCATCGGAAACCGAAGCTCCGTAGCACCGAAACCGCCCGGGTTGGGTTTGAGCTCCTTGGTCTGACCGGAAGGGCTGATCAGATAGAAGCTCTTCAGGTATTTCCCCGAGTCAAATAGATCATCAACGGGGAAGCGATGTCCCCACCCGAAGTAGGCGACGCTTCCTCCTCCCACCACAGGGTAATAGTCGGAAAGGTTCAGCCACATTGTATGACCGAACCCTACCGTCGGGAAGATCAGGAGAGCGGCTATCAGGATCAAAACCCTCCTTTTAAACATCTTCACACCTCCTTGGGTTATTTAGTCTTCAGGTTAGTCGTCCCATCGGGCTGATAGGCATATTTGAAGGTGATAAACCCACTGCGCCCTTCCTTATCGTAGTAGTCTAAAATCTGCATCTTCGCGTATTTACCGTCTGCCGTTCTTATCACGAATACCTCCTTTTTCGAGACGAGGAGGGGAGGCATCCCTCCCTTCATCTCATACCAATCCTTCATGGCAGGGCTGCCGCTGTATTCGATGGGCGGCATACCGGGATGTTCCCACTTCAGCATCTCATCCACCACGTAACCCTCCGTCGGTGCGGTCGTGACGGAGTCGAAATCCGCCGCTCCCATGTTCACAACTCCTCCTTTCCCCGGTCCGCTCGTTCCACAGTTCACCCTGATCTTGAACCTCTGGAAACCGATATCCCACTCTGTTGATGTAGTGGGGTTGGAAATCGTGACGGGGCTTCCTGATGAGAGGCTGAAATACGCCCACGCCTCCTTGCTTGAGGCGTCTATCGTGTGCTGGAAGACCGGTAAGGCTTCGACTTCCTCCTTCTCCTCCTCAGCGCATCCACACAAAAGGACGGGGAAGAGGGAAAATGCTAAGGCCGGTTTGAAAACACCCTTTAACATCAGAAGCAGCCTCCTCTCCGTTTGATTTTGGGTTATCCCCAATTTGCCTAATCCAACTTAGTTAGTTTTGCCTAACTTACAGGTTCAAAAAAAATTTGCGGCTGGCCGAAGCCGGCCGCAAAGATAGACTAGAATATTCTTCCCACCTGATAGATAATCACGGCGACGAGCCACCCCAGAGCGAGCGAATAGCCTACTGCGAGCCCCGCCCACCTCCATCCGGCCTCGCGCTTGATCACGGCTATGGTGGCGATGCACGGTATATAGATCAGGCTCATCACCATGAAGGCATAGGCCGAGAGCGGGTTGAAGCTATGTGCCAGGGCCGTCCTCAGGTGCTCCTCCCCGCCGTAGAGGGTGCCGAGCGTTCCCACGACGACCTCCTTGGCCATTATCCCGAAGGTAAGGGCAACGCCAGCCTGCCAGAACCCAAATCCGGCCGGAGCCAGAATCGGGGCGAGGATGTGTCCGAGCCTTCCTATCAGGCTCTGTGAGCTTCCGTACTCCACACCAGGCGGCAGGGAGGCCAGCAGCCATATCAGAATCACCCCTGCCAGGATCACCGTCCCCGCCTTTCTCAGGAACATGCTCGACCGCGTCCACATCAAAAATATCACGTTTTTCGGTGTCGGCATCCTGTAGGGCGGGAGTTCCATGATGAAGGGGGCGGTTTCCTCCTTGAAGAAAAGGGATTTGAAGATGCGGGCGACCAGAACGGCGAGGACGATCCCCAGAAGATAGAGCGAGAAAACCACCAATCCCTGATGTCTCGGGAAGAACACGCCGGCGAATAGCGTATAGATGGGCAGCCTCGCCGAACAGCTCATCAACGGGTTAACCAGTATGGTCAATATCCTGTCCTTCCTCGACTCGAGTATCCTGGTTCCCATGATGGCGGGCACGTTACAGCCGAAACCCAGAAGCATCGGTATGAAGGATTTGCCGTGCAGCCCCAGCGCATGCATCACCCTATCCATCACGAATGCCGCCCTCGCCATGTATCCTGAATCCTCCAGAAAGGCGAAGATCAAAAATAGAAGCAGGATGTTGGGCAGGAAGACCAAAACGGAGCCGACGCCCGCTATCAGACCATCGCCGATGAGCGATCCGAGCCATCCCGGCGCCCCGATAGCCTCCAAGGCGGAGCTGCTCCAACCGCCGAGCCGTCCAAATCCGGCATCTATCAGATCCGCTATCGGGTTGCCGAGCTTGAAGACCAGTTGAAAGGAGAGCCACATGAAGAAGAGAAAGATCGGTATTCCCAGGAACCTGTTGGTCACGACCTTATCCACCCTGTCGGAGAAGGAGATTTTTCCTCCCAGGCTCGGCCTTCGTCTGACACACTCCCTGGCGAGCCCGTGGATAAATCCATATCGTCTCTCAGCGAGATATGTCTCCACATCTTCCCCGATCTTCTCCTCCATATCCTTCAGTATTTCGTCCACCCTCGCCTTCATCTCGCCTGCTATCAGCTCCTCCATATCGGGATCACCCTCAAGCAGCTTGATGGCGGCGAAGTGTGGGGGATACGGGGTTTTGATCTGTGATATGATTTCTCCGATCTCCCCTATGATTCTCTCCAGCTCTTCGCCGTAATTGACTGTCCTGGAGGACTGATCCAGGTCTCTCCTTTCAGCAGCCTCCAGCACGGCTCTTCTGAGCTCCTCTATTCCCTCTCCTTTATGTGCTACCGTCGGAACCACGGGTACACCGAGAAGTTCTGATAGTCTTTCATGATCGATCTCCATCCCGCTTTTCCGTGCCAGATCCATCATGTTCAGACACACCACCACGTTCTGTCCCAACTCCAGCAGTTGGATCACCAGATAGAGATTGCGTTCCAGGTTGGAGGCGTCGACGATCGTCACCACCACGTCCGGGTTTTCGGTCACCAGGTAATCCCTGGCGATCTTCTCGTCTATCGAGTAGGCTGTCAGACCGTATGTTCCGGGCAGGTCTACCACATTTACCTTTGTGTCGCCGTGCTGATATTCCCCCTCCTTTCGTTCCACCGTCACGCCAGGCCAGTTTCCCGTGCGCTGGTGCGATCCGGTTAGTGCGTTGAAAACGGTGGTCTTGCCGGAGTTTGGGTTGCCCGCCAGGGCGATGGTAATGGAATTCATCCCATCTCCTCCTTCATCTTTCGGGAACAACGAGGATTTTATGTGCCATGCCGAATCCTATCCCGATCCTCAGGTTACCTTTGGCGATTATAACCGGACCGGGGCCGTTTTGAAGCACCTCCACCACGTCGCCGGGCCTAACGCCGATTTCCATCAATCTGTGTAATACCCCTCTGCCGCCGGCGACGTTCATCACTCTCACCCTTCCTCGCCCCACCATAGATAGAGGTATCATGATCTCACTTCCTTTCCACGATCACCGATTCGGCCTCTTCCTTTCTGAGGGAGAGGTGATACCCTTTCACCTTGACCTCCACCGGGTCTCCTAAGGGTGCGACTCTGATCACCTCGACCGTTTCGCCGGGGACGATCCCCATGTCCAATAGCCTTCTTTTGACCGGGCCTTCACCTCTTAGCTTCAGGATTTCTCCCTTCTCACCCGGCTTAAGCTCCCTAAGCGTTATCCCACTCATGCTTCCACCTCTCGGACAGTGTCCGGGTCTTTGGCCCGTCTCGATGAAATAGTGAAAGCTTGTGAGCCACAGAGGCTCTCCTTCCGGGCACTCCTCGATGAACTCAATGAAGGCCAGCATCCTCTCCAGTCCTTCGGCGCTGATATGGTGCTCTATGGCGCAGGCGTCCATCCCCGCCGTCTCCGGAGGCAGCCCTAGTACCTCGTTGAAGAACCGGTAGAGGGTTTTGTGCCTTCTGTAGATCTCCCTTGCGACGGAAGCTCCCCTCTCGGTCAACTCGACATACCCATATCGCTCATGCACCACGAGCCCCTTCTCCTGCAAGGTCTTAAGGGCGCCGACCACCGAAGGGGGCTTGATCCTCAATTTCTCGGCGAGATCCTTCACCCTTACGACCTTTTCTTTAAGCCCCGTGACCCAGATCGCCTCAAGATAATCCTCAAGACTGGGAGTTAAGGCTTCCATCCGTCTCACCTATCGCTTGGACTAAAAATGTTAGGCTAGGCTAATTATAACATCGGAAGGAGAGTTTGTCAAGTCTTTGAGGGTTTTCGATAATCGGGCTTCGAGATAGAAGGGCTTACATCCTCTCCGGCGCCCTTATGCCTAGAAGGGAAAGTCCGTTGCGGATCACCTGGCCAACTGCATCGACCAATATCATCCTAGCCTGGGTTAAAGGCATATTCTCCCTATCTAGGACGCGGTGTCTATCGTAGAAGGCATGGAATCTTGTGGCCAGATCCAGAAGGTAATAGGGTATCCGATGGGGTTCGAGGGCCTGAGCCGCACCGAGGATGACCTCGGGATATTGGGCCAGAGATCTCATCAGCGAGACCTCCTCATCGTTGCCCAGGAGCGATAGATCCACCCGCTCTATGGGCCATCGTTCTATGCCGCGCTCAGCCGCCTGGCGGAATATGCTGCAGATACGAGCGTGGGCGTATTGGATGTAGAAGACCGGATTGTCGTTGGCTTGGCTGATCGCCAGATCCATGTCGAAATCCAGATGGGTCGAATGGCTGCGCATGACGAAGAAGAATCGGGCAACGTCCACAGCAAACCTCTCGTCAACCGTCTCGGCGAGCTCATCCAATAGATCCGCCAGGGTTATAAACTCGCCCTTCCGCTTGGACATCTTGACGGACTGACCGCCGCGGACCAACCTTACCATCTGAACGATCATGATCTGAAGCCTTTCGGGATCTATCCCCATCGCTTGGATGGCGGCTTTGAGCCTGACGATGTATCCGTAGTGATCCGGCCCCCAGATGTCTATGACCCTGTCGAAGCCCCGTTCGAATTTGTTATAGTGATAGGCGATATCCGGCACAACATAGGTGTATTCGCCATCGCTCTTTATGAGGACCCTGTCCTTATCGTCGCCGAAATCGGTCGATCGGAACCAGACGGCGCCGTCCTTCTCATAAAGATAACCCTTTTC
>CAZHVH010000003.1:0-1660 GCA_964535855.1 uncultured bacterium | reverse complement strand
GCATCGTTTATGTAGAACTCCCTTGTGACATCATACCCAACAGCCTGAAGGATGTTGACCAGGGAATCACCCACTGAAGCAGCCCTTCCGTTTACGACGTTAAGCGGGCCGGTGGGGTTGGTACTGACAAACTCGACCTGGACCTTTTTCCCTTTACCCAGGTCGCATCTGCCGAAATCCTCCTTTTGTGAGGTTATCTGGCGCAGGAGGTTCTCGAGCCAGCCCTTTGAAAGCTTTATGTTTATGAATCCAGGTCCGGCTATCTCGACTGACTCTATCAGTCCGTCCGCGGAATCCATCCGCGAGACGATCTCCTCCGCCACTTTTCTGGGCTGGGTTTTAATTCGGCTGGCGAGTTCCAGGGCGACCGTACAGGCCAGATCGCCGAATCTTTCATCACGCGGCCTCTCCAGCCTCACCCTAGGGATCTGAACTTCCGGAATAACGTTTTGGGATATAGCCTCATCTATCGCCCGCTCTATCGCTTGGGCGATCCTCTCCTTGATTTTCTCGGTCACCTCTCACTCCTCCTCGAATCCCTCGATAAGCTCTTCGATATCAAGCTCTAGGAGTATCTCCTCCGGCTCTCTCTCCTCAGGGGGCTCGCCGCCAAGCTCTATCATGGGCGAATCAGCCCAGAGCCTCTCGAGTTGATAGAACTCCCTCGCCTCCTCCAGGAAGACATGAACGACCACGTCGATGTAATCCAGAACGACCCAACTCGTCTTCGGCGGCCCCTCACGGTGATAGGGTCTCATATCGTGTCTCTCAAGCTCATCTTCGATCCCACGGCATATACTCTCCAGATGTATCTCGGAGTTGGCGGAGCATATGACGAAGAAATCGGTGAAGGTATTGTGATCCCTCAGATCGACGATTATGACGTCATATGCGAGTTTATCAAGAGCGGCCTTAGCGGCCAGCTCCGCCAGGGCGTATGAGTCCTGATTTTCAGGCAAGCGATCAACCTCCTCGAATCTGAGACGTCACCGCCTCCACAGCACTGTTGTGGGCGGCGACCGTCCTGGGATGAATCATCACCCTGCCCTTGCCGAGCACATAGATTATCTTCTGTTTAGACGTCTCCAGCAACGCCTCATCCAGGTCTCTAAAGGCCAGCCTCCTCACCTTATCGCTTTCCGGGTATCCCCTTGTCGGGTCGGCGTAATCAGCGATGTAGATGATCTTATCCAGCAGGCTCATCTCCCCGTCGCCGGTGGTGTGCAGTCTGATCGCCCTCAGGATCTCCTCATCCTCCACGCCGAACTCCTCCTTAGCCACATATGCGCTGACGATGGGATGCCACAGCGCCGGATATCTCCTCTCTATCTCATCCAGCTCCACCCCGTACTCGTATATCTTCTTGATAAGCAGCGCTGGGGACATACATTTGGCGCAATCGTGAACGAGGCCGGCCAGCTCGGCTTTGGCCGGGTCGTAACCATGTCTTTCGGCGAGCTTAGCGGCCAGCTCGGCGACGGCGAGCGAATGAGTGAACCTTTCTTCATCAAGCATTTCCTTCAGCTTCTCGATGATCTCCTCCTTCGAGAGGCTCAGCCTATGCCGGTTCATCTTCCTCGTCCTCCGCTGTGAGCGCCTTGACCAATAGCCTTCTCTCTCCCTCGCTCAGCGATTCGGCTCCTGGAAGCGGAACGCTGAT
>CAZHVH010000002.1:0-36375 GCA_964535855.1 uncultured bacterium | reverse complement strand
GGGTGGAGTCGTTATCCTGGAGGTGGAAGGCTATGATCAGATCTTTGAGGTTATCAAAAGCGGCTATCTCGCCTTCTTTGTTAACGTGGGCATGTCCCGTGTCAAAACAGACCCCGAGAAAGGGCGAGTTTATCCCCTCGACGATTCTTCTCACCGTCTCGCTGCTATATCCGGGGTGTTCCGGCAACATGTTTTCAAGGGCGAGCTTAACGCCCGTCTGCTCTGCTGCCTCCAACACCTCCTCCAAGCTCGAAGGCAGTATCTCCTCCATCTTAGGTATATCATCGGCAGAGGCATGTCTTCCGGGGTGAACGATCATAACCTTGGCGCCCGCGAGGGCGACCCTCTCGAGCAGCCTCTTATGCACGTTTATGGCGTTCCCCCGCACGCTCGGATCAAGTGCGGAAAGGTCTTCCTGCTCCCCGAAGGGGGCGTGAACCGAGAATATCTTTATGCCGGCCTCCCTGAACGCCTGAGCGGCCCGCTCTATGGTCTCCTCATCTTTCTCGATGAAGAACTTAGGTCCCGATTCCACGGCGGTTACACCCTGACTGGAGAGGTCCTGAGCGGTCTCCTCGGGTCTATCAAGCCCCCAAATACACACGGCGAACTCCATATCTGCCTCCTAAGTTAGCTTTTGTGTCTTTAGTTTATTTTAACAGACCTATATAAGTCAACCTCGCCTAACCGAGCGGATGCATAGGGGCGAGGCTTTCAAGGAGAAATACCTCGCCCCTACGTGGCCGTGTTGTTCGATTCAGAGAGGGAAGGCGATCGTCTTGGCCGGGAGGTATGAGTGAATCAAGCGAATATCCTTCTGGCGTAAACGTAGTAGGCGCCTATGGATCTGCCTTCGGCATCCGTGAGAAATGTCTGAAGACGGGTAACGCCTGCTTTCAAACTGAAGGCGAATTTGATGCCCTTTGCTCCTTGCTCAACCGGCTTTATCTCCTCCTGATCGCCTATTCTGATTCGAGCCGTTTTGAAGTTAAATGCCCTGCCCCCCGGAACGGCGTCGTTGATGGGAACGTCAGCCTCTTTAGGCCACCGTCTCAACTCGAACTCATACCTCCCATCGGAGGCGATCTGAATGATCCAATATCCGTTACATTCCAGCCCCTGCTTGATCTGGTTCTGATTCCAGGCGCATCTCTCGCCGTGCCAGTCATGTGTGGTCAACGTCGATACACTTTCATGCTCAGTGCCTATCACGATCGGGCATCCCCCGTCAAAGGTCCGCGATATGGAATCCCACCATCTCTCATACTCATCCCGCAGACGCCGAACAACATCGGGATATTCTTTGGATACATCCTTCCTCTGCCCCGGATCGATCGACATATCGTAGAGCTCCTCGCCGTTTATAAGCCGCCACCGTTGAGTCATTACGGAGCTCTTACGCCACTTGATCGGATATTCGACACGTTGTGAGTCGACCACCAAAACCCGATCGGGCCAACTCTCGGTTTCCCCTATGAGGAGCGGCTTCAGGCTGGTTCCGTCGAACTCAACGTCATCGGGCGCTTTCAGACCACAGAGATCTATCAGCGTGGGAAGGAGATCGATGTTAGCTGCGAGCCTATCTATATCCCTACCTCCCTTGAGACCTCCTCCGGGCCAATGGATGAAAAGCGGCACGCGATGACCGCCATCGTATTCCGATCCTTTCTTGCCTCGCATTCCGGCGTTATAGCCGTCCATGACGAATCCATCCTTATCCAGAGAACATCCCTCCGCCGTTCCGTTGTCGGTCAGAAAGATGAGGATAGTATCCTCCTCGATGCCCAACTTCCTCAGCTTGGATCTAAGCCAGCCCACGTTCTCGTCGAAGTTCGTGATCATCCCCCAAAAATTCGCCCGTCGATCGGGCACTTTGCCTCGATACAGGTCGCTATAGGATCTGGGCACGTTATACGGCCCATGGGGAGCGTTGGTTGGGATGTAGCAGAAGAAGGACTGACCTTTAGCTGCGCACTCCTCGATGAACCTCATCGCCTCCTCGAACCAGACATCGGTGCAGTAGCCCTCGAACTTCTCAGGTTTTCCGCTGCGGAAGTAGGTGTCGTCGAAGTAGTCGTTTCCCCAGTAGTCCGGGGTTTGACCGACCCCGCCGCCCTTATGGATCAGAACGGTTCCGAACCCGCGATCCTGGGGTCTAAACGGATAGTTATCCCCCAGATGCCATTTCCCAAAGATACCTGTCCGGTATCCGCTGGCCTTGAACAGATCGGCCATCGTCACTATGCCATCACGTAACAAGGATCGCCCTGCGATCGTGTGCCACACCCCGGTACGGTTGTTGTAAAGCCCCGTCATCAAACCCGCTCTCGTAGGCGAACAGGTCGGCGCCACGTGGAAGTTGGTGAAACGGACGCTTTCACCGTAGAGTCGATCGAGGTTTGGCGTTTTGATGATAGGGTTACCATGACAGCCCAGATCCCCATAACCCTGATCGTCGGTTAAGATGAGGATCACGTTGGGTTTTTCGGACATGGAGCTACCCCCTTTCCCTCCTACCAGGAGGCCAAGTCCCGCAAAGGTTGATAATTTAAGGAAATCCCTCCGAGTCATTCCCAATAGGATGCAGCGACGCCTTCGGATTCCTGCACGGTGACCTTGCTTATCCGAACGCCTTCCAGAGCGGATATCCTCGCCCTGAGCTGCTGGAATATCCATCTCGCCATGTTCTCCGATGTAGGGTTGATCCGATCGAAGGGAGGGGTTTCATTTATAAACCGATGGTCGAGCTCCTCCAGGACTTCGTTCAGGATCCCCTTCAACTCACCGAAGTCGATCACCATCCCTGTCTCTGAGAGCCTCTCCGATTGTAGGTGGACCTCAACATACCAGTTATGGCCGTGTATGCGTGAGCATTTCCCTTGGTATTCCCTCAACCTATGCGCTGCGGAGAATTTCCCCCTCACGGATACCTCAAACAATTTGGATCTCCCCCTTTCAAATCACCAATCGGCTACCGATCCATCTTCGCGGAACAGCATCGGGCTTTTCCAATCATGCCCGATCTTCTCGGCGATGGCCTCCTCGTCCAGCTCTATGCCTAACCCCGCTCCGCGGGGCAGATCGATGCACCCGTCCCTCATCGTGAAGGGCTCTTTGAGATAACCCTCGCCGAGGGTGACGAACTCCTGGATCAGGAAATTCGGTATGCAGGCGTCAAGCTGTATGCATGCCGCCAGTGAGATCGGTCCTAAAGGATTATGAGGCGCGATGCCGGCGTAATACGTCTCAGCCATCGCCGCTATCATCCTGCATTCGAATATACCTCCCGCATGACACAGATCGGGCTGAAGTATTGAGGCGGCACCCTTCTCCAGAACCTCCCTGAAACCCCATTTCGTAAACAGTCTCTCTCCCGCTGCGATCGGGATGGAGATCGATCGGGCTAGTGCCGCGAGCGCATCGACGTTCTCAGGCAGACAGGGTTCCTCTATGAACATCAGATCGAACTCCTCAATTGCCTTAGCGATCTTAAGGGCCATGGCGGGGCTGGTCTGGCCGTGAAAATCCACGGCCAAATCCACATCCCTGCCCACCGCATCCCTGACCGCTCCGATCCTCTCGACCACCCTGTCTACGATTGAGGGTCTATCGACGATCTCAAGCGGTGCGACGCCTAAACCCATCTTCAAGGCCGTGAAACCCTTTTCGACGAGCGCTTTTGCGCTTTCGGCGCATTCCCGCGGGGCGGTTCCGCCGCAGTGGGCATAGAGTCTGATCTTTTCCCGACACGCCCCGCCCAGCAACTGATAGACCGGCACGCCCAGATATTTACCTGTTATATCCCATAACGCCTGCTCTATTCCGCTTATCGCGCTCATCAATATCGGACCTCCCCGGTAGAAGGAGTGCCGATACATGGATTGCCAGTGATGTTGTATCCTCATCGGATCCTGGCCTATCAGGTGGTGCTCGAGCTCTTTCACGGCCTGAGCGACCGTTCGTGCCTTACCCTCAAGGATGGGCTCCCCATAGCCGGTGATCCCCTCGTCCGTGTAAACCTTCAGGAAGCACCATCTCGGCCTGACGAGGATGGTCTCCAGTCCTGTTATCTTCACATTAACGCCTCCATCGCCGCCGTCAGCCCCGACCCGGGTTTGACGGGATATCCCATCTCCTTTAACCCGATCTCCAATCCCCCGATGGCGGTCAGCACGTCGAATTCATCCATCCAGCCCAAATGCGCTATTCGGATGATCCTTCCTTTGAGCTTCTCCTGTCCGCCCGCATAGGTGATCCCGTATCTGCTCCGCATCATCTTGACGAACTTCACGCCGTCGACTCCATTGGGCACCTTGATCGATGTGACGGTGTTAGCCGGTCTTTCGGCGAATAGCTCCAATCCCAAGGCGATCGCCGCCTCGCGTGTGGCTCTGGCGAGCCTGGCATGTCTGGCGATCACGTTCTCCACGCCCTCGTTCACGATCATCCTTAGGCTTTCCCGGAGGCCGACGATGAGGCTTATGGCGGGTGTGAAGGGGGTTGAGCCTTGTAAGCCCTTATCCCTCGCCTTTTTGAGGTCAAAGTAATATTTCGGAAGCCTGGAGCTTTCGGCCATGCGCCACGCTTTCTCGTCGAAGGAGATGAAAGCTAGACCCGGAGGCGTCATCAGACCTTTCTGTGAGCTTGAAACGACGACGTTAACCCCCCACTCATCCATCCTCAGCTCATCCGCTCCCAGCGCGCTCACTGCGTCCACCACCAGCACCGCCTCAGTCTTGGAGGTGATCTCAGCCAATGACTTGATATCGTGAAGCACTCCGGTTGAGGTCTCACACAACGTCGCGAAGACCGCCTTGACATCACCATGTTCCCTTAGGGATCTATCCACATCGGACGGATCGACGGCCTTCCCCCATTCGAGATCTATCGGGATGATCTGAATGCCGTAGGCCTGGCAGATCTCGCCCCATCTTTCGCCGAATTTACCCCCGCGGATGACGATCGCCCTATCGCCGGGCGAAAGCAGATTGACGACGCTCGCCTCCAATCCTCCTGTACCTGAGGAGGTCAGTATCATCACGTCGTTATCGGTCTGGAACACAAGCTTCAAATTCTCGGAGACCTCCTTGATCGCTTCCGTGGCTTCATCCAGCCGGTGATGATCTATCGGATGGGCCATGGCAAGGAGCGACTGGGTCGGCACCGGCGTCGGCCCTGGTGTGAAGAGTCGATGTTTCCTCATCTTTCAGCCTCCCACGGATAGGATATATCCCAATCTCAGATTTAACCTGAAATCTCCGGGTGATTTTCCCCCCACGGATATCTCTCCCCAAAGCCCTCTCAAGGGCCTGTATATGACCTTCAGCTCTGCGTCGATGCTCCTTTCGACAACTCCCGATGGGAATTTTTTAACTCTCTCCCCCTTGTACCTGTCCTCGATGGTGGCTTCGCCCTTTCGTCTATGGCTTACCCTGATCCCCGCCCACAGATCCAACGTGATGAACTTGGACCACTCGACGGTGATCAGATCGCCGTCCGGCCCCAGGGAATGACCGATGGGGGAGCCATAGTGGATGTACTGATGTTCGGTGATCCTATGGGTATAGACCCATCGGCTCAGCCTGGTATATTCCACTATCAGATCGGTCCAACCCGCGAGATGCATCCCCAATGTTCCCCCCCATGCATTGGGGCCTTCGCCCTTGTACTGCAGATCATCTATCAGAAGCTCGCCGTATGCCATCACTCCAGGCGAGAGAATCCATGAGAAATCCGCGCTCAGGAGCGTGTTATCATCATAGTCGGAGTTATACTGCGTCGCGTAGTAGGGAATTAACGGGTTAAGGTATCCGGGATCGATCGATCTGAGATCACCGCCGTAGAGGATGACCTCCGTAAGTCCGATCTCCAATCCGTCTCGCACGATCCAGTCCAGTCTATGGCCTGAGAGGAACCTACGGGCGAGGTATCTGCCATGCTGATCGTTCCACATCCTGTCGAGGACGGCCGCAAAGGCATAGGCGGAGATCTTTTCGCCATAGATCGAGATCATGAACATATCAAACGGCGGAGAGCTATCTGAGATACAGAGGGCGCCGAACCTAGCTGGGCTCCAGAATATCCCGTGCCTGCCTACGCTGAACATAAGGCGTTTAAAGTAGATCTTCGCGTACGCCTCGTTGAAGTCGGCCGTATAATCCCATTTCCATCTCCTCATCCTGGAGGAGGCCGTCTTACCCAACTTCGGATATATCTCATCCCTTGAGACGATTAATCTGTCGTGGAGGATGAGGGCGTTATCGGCCTCCCTCAGCGTGAGGCCGCCTTCGCCTCTGATCCATCTATCGCCTCCGGAGAGGATTAGATCCATCCCTATCCTTCGATTCAGCGACGAGAACCTCGTCAGCAGCTCGGAGTCGGTGACCCCCTTCGAGAGGGCAAGCTCATATATATCGATCGGCCTAGTGTTGATGTGAACATCTCCCAGCAACCCAAGGGCGGCGAGGTGATCTATCACTTTGGCGTCAAGCGGATCGAGGGAGAATTCCACTCCTCTCGGACTGGAGAGGGAAGATGGCGCTGAGGAGAGCAAAAACATCAGGGCAAATAGAACGGGGGAGGGTTTAAATCCCGCCCCCGAAAGATTTCGAATCACTACTCCTCAACCTCTATGGCATCGGATGGGCAGTCCTCGGCGGCCTGCTGAACGCACTCCTTTGCCTCGTCGGGGACCTCTTCGACCTTGACCTTGGCGACGCCTTCGTCCTCATCCAGTTCGAAGACGTCGGGACACGTTTCGGAACACAGCCCACAACCTATGCACAGATCAGCATCGATCTTAACCTTCATGATTAACCTCCTACTCGATTTTTGACAGAGGGAAATCCCAGGGAAAATTTAACCTATAAGAAGGCGATATGTCAAGGTTATTCCCTCCAGCTCTAAAGCGCCCTTTTCAACCCTGGCAGGAAATAATCGCTCACCACCACGTCCCAGCTCATCTTCGAACCGATCCGATAGCCCGATCGGATCATTCCCTCCATCCCTTCAGAGGTTCTGGGCAGATTATGGAAGATCTTCTCGGCCGCCTCTAGACTGTTCTGCTTTTCGATCTCGTCCCGCTCATAGAGTCCTATGGAAAGTAGTTCGCCTAGCTCTGTTTTCTCCTGGGAAAGCCTGGTGTAGTCCGCCACGATCAGGTTTGGCACCTCCTCGCCATCGGTTACCTTTTCCAGGAATCCGGCGCATCCGCAGACGTTGCTTATGACACAGATGGCACCGAAGCTTATCGGTTCGACCTGGGCGATCCCAAAAGGCTCGTAGATTGACTGGCCAAATTCCACATCCGTCCCCTTACGTATGTCCATGAACTCCATGTCTTCCGGCATCCTGTTCCCGCATCGATCCCGGCTCCAGCCGAACTGGTTGATGAAGATCGCCTTGATCGCCTTGGAATTTCTATTGAACTCCTCCACGCCGACATAGAAGTCGGCCTCATATCCGACCAGATCGGGATATCCTATCCTGTGGTTGACCGGCCAGCCGTATTCCTCCTCCATCTTCAGCACCTCTTCGATGCTCCTTCCCGCGCCGATGACGGTCGAGAGGAAAAATATCACACCCGTCTTGCCCTCACCTGCGAACATCTCGTCCAGATGTCTCAACACCTTCAGGTCACGCCAGAGCCCTTTGCTCGGCACCAGCCTTGTGACGTGGCTGAACACATAGTCGGGTTTGAATCCAAGGAGGGCTTCAGCATACCGTTGAAGCTTGTCCTTGGAGTTAAGCTTCTCCTCAAGGGAGATCTCATAGGCCGGAACGCCGTTATAGACCAGATCGATGTTGACGGATGAGAATTCAGGTCCGAGGAACCGCAGTTCCTTCACCACATAGTCTCCCACAGCGAAAATGTTATCGCAGTGAACTGCCCTGGATATGAGCGCATGTTTGAAAAACCCGCTTTGATCGCCGAAGACGTCCTCTATGTATTTGCCCTCCTTCATCGCCCTGTCAAGGACGTTGTAGAACATAGTATCATGCCCTAAGTTTCCCTCGACGATCGGCCGGACGGTCGCCACCTCATGGGCGTAAAAGATGGTTCTGAACCCGTCATCCCTTTCGACAAGGGCTTTCAGCACAAAGGGCATCCCCATGAACTCGTGCGAGACGATGAAATACGGAGCGTCATCGGGCGTCAGAAGGGTTTTCACCGCCTCATACGCCGGCTCAGCTATTCTCAGGTAAAGCTCGAACTCATCGTTATGCTCGTATCTGTCAGATTGAAGTCCGAATCGCCTGTAGAGATTGGCCTTGAAGAAATTCTCCCTATCGATATGGATCGAGGAGGTGTCCACCAGGATCACCTCGACCTCATTTTTCACTCCGTTCATCTTGTCGATGAAATCCCTCTTTCCGTAGACGATCCAGACGTGATGCTTCTCCTCAATGGGTTTAAACATCGATTTATATCCGCCCTTATCGATGCCTTCAAGCGATGAGTAAAGCACTTCTCCGTCTCCGAGCGGATCTTTCGGATCGAAGGCGGGGCCGACCAGTATGGTTCGAGAGATGTTCGAGATGTACTCCGGGGAGGTAAGCAATCCCTGTAACACCGCCCCTATTCCTCCTATCTTTCTCACGGCCTCATGTGTGACGTGAATCACGGTGCTCATTGAACAACCTCCTTAAAGTTTTTAAAAACGTCCGCTGATTGCCGTTTGACCCCTGCCAGAGAACACAAGATCAGGAAAGCGCCGATGTATTCGATCGCTATCACGTGAATCCTGGGATATCTGAACCTGTAAAATGACACCTCTGAGATCTCATAGAGATATTTCGTATGCATCGGGTCACCTCCGAGCAAGGCTGAGGCGAGGATAACAGGGTTGGAATCTATGGCGAATTCGATCAACAGCCGGGAATGCCCGGACGACCCACCGAGAAAGAGATTGGCCCAGAACACGGTGCTCATGAGAATCGCAGCGATGATAAGGGCCAATCCGGCCCCATAGACCGGCTCCTCGAAGAACAACCCGACTAACAGCCCAAGCGAGCCCGAAGCGAGGGACAGGGCCAGGAGGAAGAGATGGAATTTAATCATGGATGAAAGAGGCATCAGATCGATAAATGGATTGATCGCCGACCAGATCAGAAATGATACGAAGGCCCATCCGAAGGCCCACAGGAGAAGGGCCTGGATCTTATCCGAGAGCTTACCCAAATCCCTGCTTAAAGCGACTCCCAAGATGATCGAGGTCATCAAGGTCAAAACTGTCTCGGCAAGCGGCCAGAGTTCACCCCCTATGCCGATCCTCATCGCCGATAACAGCTTAAGGATGAGATACATCGGGATCAGACAGGAGAGAAGAATCTGAAACAGCCTGATTGGCCTGAGCAGATCTTCTATCATTCCGCATCTCCTAAGGATATCCTTTCGATCCATTCGATTATCTCCGCGCCGAAGCGAGGGAAAACCTCAAGCCCTTTCCTGAAGGCTTTGAACACCTCCTTGGGATCAATCCGAATATATTCATGCGCCAGTATATTTCTGAGTCCGCCAAGGCCCTTTAACTCCTGACGAAGTCCTCCGGATATAACATCCCTTTCGCCAAGTTCCGCTATCAAACCCTCATATGAATCAGGATAAATCCCGAAACGGGCTGCGAGTATATGTGAGGCGATGTCGAAGATCAGGTTTGCCGCTGCCAGAAGCCCTCTCTCTATCGTCCATCTCAGGCTGAGATTCGATTCTATCCTCTCCAGATCGATCCCAGCATATTTTCTCAACTCAGTTAGGACGGTATCCAGCTCTTCGAGCCTGCTCTGGATCGAGGAGATCTCCAAGGTCATGCGTTAAACCTCTTCTTGAGGATCTCGAACCGCTTTCTCATTATCGGTTTGAAATCGAGGTATTTCCTTATGACATCCATCTCGAACCTGTTTTCATCCTCGATGCTTCGCCGGTAGATGAGCCTACCGGTTCTTATGATTTGCATCTTCATGATCGGAGACGCTCCCTTCAGATCGACGAGATCCACACGTTCAGTGCCGAGATGTTCCACGATGAGGGATCTTATCTCATCCAGGTGTCCGTCGAAGAGCAAAGCGATATCCACATCTTCACCTTTTTCCCCTCTGGCGAGTGAACCGAAGAAATAGGCCAAAATGATCTCTTTCCCTTCAAACAACCTGGGCAGCGTTTCGATTTTCCGCCATATATCCTCAGGAAGAGGGCTTATCCCTCTGAACCTTCCTTTAACCCCAATCTGTTCAACACCTCCATAAACGCCTCGACGACCTCAGGATCGAATTGAGTTCCCTTGTTGATCTCAAGTTCATGGATGGCCATTTCGATCGGCATGGCATCGCGGTATGCCCGCTTTGATGTCATGGCGTGGAAGGCGTCTGTTACGGCGATTATCCTCGCCAGGAGCGGTATATCATCGCCGTTCAGCCCCTCAGGATACCCCTTCCCATCCATTCTCTCATGATGATAAAGCACGATCGTGGCAGCGTTTGCGTTCTGCCAAATCCTTTTGACGATCTCAGCGCCGATGACGGGATGTTCTCTGATCTCCTTCCACTCCTCATCGTTAAGGGGCCCCCTCTTGTTGAGGATAGACCGGCTGATGTATAGCTTCCCGATGTCATGCAGTTCAGCGGCCACCTCCAGGTCAAGCCTGACATCCTTTGGGAAATCATAAAGATCGCCGATCGGGTCTGTGAATCTCCTGACGGACATCAGATGTAGCTTAACGTATTCGTCCTTGATCCCCATCAGCCTAAGCAATGCCTCGGTTATCTCCATAGAGTGGGTTCTCTTGACCTCGAAAAGCTGCTCCCGCATGGCCAGGAGTTTGGAACGTAGCTGTTCGTTCTCGGCCAGGAGCTTCCTCATCTCCTGATCCTCCTGAAGCCTTCCCTCTTTTCTCTTCAGGGCCTCCTCTATCCTCTCGATGAGAATCTCGTTCGATATGGGTCTCTCCAGATAGTCGAACGCGCCCCGCTTTAGGGAGTATCGAGCGGTGGGGATGCTGGGATATCCGGTGATCATGATGACCTCGGTCAACGGGCTGATCTCCTTAATCCTATCCAACAGATCCGTGCCCAGGAAATCCGGAAGCACGATATCCACCACGGCCACGTCATACCGCTTCTCCCTTATCCTCTCGATCGCCTCACGTCCGCTTTGAGCCGTATCGACCTGGAACCTTTGGCCCAGGATCAACTTCATGGAGTCCAGAAATCCTCTTTTATCGTCTACGACCAGTATTTTTCCACTCATGCCTATTCATCCGTTATTTAAGCTCGAGTACTTTTGGATATTCTGAGAGTACCTCGCGTCCGTTTTCGGTCACCAAAACGTCATCCTCTATCCTGACCCCACCGATTTGAGGGTAATACAGCCCGGGCTCCACGGTCACAACATCCCCTTCCTCCAGGATCTCAGATGAGGATGAGATCCTGGGCCATTCGTGGACATCAAGCCCGATTCCGTGTCCGGTGCCGTGGAAGAACCCCTGCATTTTGCCTTCCACCTCCCCCGTTTCAAATCCCATCTCCTTGAACGTCTCGACCACGGCGTTATGGACATCCTTGCCATCCACACCGGGTTTTATCATATCGATAGCCCTCTTCTGAGCGAGTAGGACGGCGTCGAACATCCTCTTCACCTCCTCAGAGGCCTCACCTCGAACGACCGTCCTGGTCATATCGGCGTGGTATCCGGTGTTGAGGTCTTTCGGAAACAGATCTATAACAATCGGCTGATGCGGCCTCAGTGGTCCCGATCCCCTATTGTGAGGCTCCGCAGACTGGGCTCCACACGCAACGATGGTATGCTTGGCCAGATAATCCATTCCTATCAGAGTTACGCTTATCTCTCGCTTGACCCTTTCGGAGGTGAGCGGCTCGCCGTTATAGACGAGCAGATCCCCCTGTATCCGCGAGCCGGAGATCATATCTATCGCCCTATCCAGGGCGGTCTGGGCGGCCTTGATGGCGTTGCGGATGAACTCCACCTCTTGAGGGGTTTTATGTCTCCGCTCCTCGAAGAAGGGTTCATCCTTGAAGCTCACCTTATATCCCCGTTCCCTCACCAGATCGGCATATTTCACCCCGAAGTTCGATGGGACGATGAGCTCCCGCACCTCGAACTCCTCGAAGATCTCCTGAAGGACATCGGCGATTTTAGGAGATTCAACCCCTCTCTCCTTGCTTTTGGCTATAAACCGCTTTAAAGGCAGCACTTCTCTGACTTTCGCCTGGGATCTCGCCCTGTCGATCTCCAGGTCGCTCAGGAAAATCGCCTCTCGATCGCGGGTTTTAAGGTATATGAATTTGTCGGGAGCCAGGAAACCCGTAGCGTAAAACATGTTCGAGTCATTTTCGCTTGCCTCATAGATTAAAATCGCTGAACCGGGCTCAAGTTCCATCTCATACCTCGTAAATTCCAAGATGTAATAATATCAGGATCACGGGATAATTATAATCGAAACCTGAATGCATTTCAACTTCATTCGAGGTTTAACGGTGTCCAGCAGCTTGAAATAGTCTGAAGGATCTGATAATCTTATCCAGCCTCTTTGGCGAGGTGGAAACTCGCCCTATCTGCTAAAACGGAGGAGAATTATGATCGAAATCTACGTTCTACTCGCCTCTCTCGGATGGGTATCCACGAGGGAGATCGGAGATGAGAAACAGCTCTTCATCGACCGATCTCTTATTGAGGAAGCCGAGAACGTAACGTTTGCGGTGAACCGCCCGCTTAAAACCGGTGATAGGTGCATCGTGGCTGAATATCCTTGGGAGGGACACAGGGTCGGACCATATAATACCGTTCTGAAGGACGGCGAGGGGTTCAGGATGTGGTATGATGCGATCGCATCAGACGGGAGCAGATGGTTGGCCTATGCCGAGTCGAAGGATGGGATTCACTGGGTGAAGCCTATGCTCGGTCTCGTTCCCTTCGGCGAGATCGAGGAGACCAATATCCTCTTCCCGCCGCAGAGGTCCCCTTTCGAGCCCGGATGTGTCTTTATAGATACCAATCCCAACTGTCCGCCTGAGGAGCGGTATAAGTTGGTCTGTTCGTATCGTCCGCCGGACGGAGAGAGAGGCACTTGGGTCTTCGCATCGCCCGATGGACTACGATGGCATCCCATAAGCGATAAACCCTCATTCCGATCAAGCGACACGAATAACATCTGTTTCTTCGACGATCGGATCGACCGCTATGTCGCATATGTCCGGGTTTGGGCACCTCAGCGCAAGGTGGGTAGATGTGAGTTCGATGATCTGACGGACTGGGGAAGGGAGGAGATCGTGTTTTCATATGACGATGAGGACCGAATGGGACTCGATCCGGGGCTTTTCACGGGTATGGATTTCTACAACTCCGCAGCCGTTAAATACCCGGAGGCGCGAAACGTGTATCTGATCTTTCCGACCGCCTATTACCACTACCGGTCCGAGGTAGCTATGGCCCTCGGCGCTCCGAAGGGGAAGGCGGGAAATGACGGGCCGATGGAGATACATTTCGCTGCCAGCCCTGACGGCATAAGGTGGACGCGGTTCGACAGACGCCCCTTTATCCCGATCGGCAAAACAGGAGGTTGGGATGGCGGCATCACATTTTCATGTCCCGCTCTGATCGTGCACGGCGATGAGGTCTGGATCTATTACTCCGCCTACGATTTCACCCATGGTAATTACGACTTTAAAAGGGATAGGTTCAAGGGGGTGATAACGAGGGCGGTCCTGAGGCTTGATGGATTCGTCTCCGTCGAGGCCGATCACAGAGGCGGTGAGATCATCACCTCCCCGCTCCTCTTGAAAGGCGGGGTACTCTCGGTTAACCTGAAGACCACGGCAGGAGGACATCTCCGCGTGGAGATCCAGAACATGAATGGGGAGCCCATCCCTGGCTTTTCGGCCGATGAATGCGATCCGATAAACGGCGACTACATCTCAAGGGATGTAACCTGGCACGGCAGCTCCGACGTGAGCTCCCTTACAGGGAGGAACGTCAAGCTCCGATTTATCATGCGGGATGCCAAGCTTTTCGCGTTCCGATTCCATAACCCGATGTGAGAGGGAAAATGAATCGGATCGGTATGGGATGTCTGATAGTCTTGGGTATCCTGTGCCTTGGAACCGTAAGGGGGGTGAATATAATGAGGAAGGCGAAAGGTGTGGAGAGGATCGTAGCTGCCAAGGGTGAAGGGTATTTCCCCGTGATGATTGAGTTGGAAAGTGGGGAGCTGCTAGCCGTCATCCGCGGTGGAGCGCCCCACGTCGGAGTCGGAGGACGGCTCGACCTGATAAGGTCGTCCGACGGGGGAAGGAGCTGGAGCGAGCCGAAGGTGATCGTCGACCTTCCGCCCGATTCGAGAAATCCCGCCTTCGGCAGAGCACCGAACGGCAGGCTCGTACTGGCCTTTGCCGTGACGGGACCTTATGAAAACGGCAGGTTTACGGATAAAACGGGAGAATATACCGTCTGGCTGACCACCTCAGAGGACAATGGCCAGAGCTGGTCAAAGCCTCACAGGCTGGATATATCGCCGCTCAGATACGGATCGCCGTTCGGCAAGATAGTCTCGCTTCCCGATGGCACGATGCTTATGAACATATACGGCTGGAACAACAGGAGGGAATACAGCTCCTACCTCTTCCGCTCGAGGGACAACGGGGTAAGCTGGGATGATCCAAGTCTGATAGCGAAGGGCTACAATGAGACAGCCCTTCTGACCTTTCCGGACGGTAGGGTATTAGCTCTGCTCAGAGATGGTCTTGGCACTCATCGATCCGTGTCGGAGGACGGAGGATACACCTGGTCGGAGCCAGAGGAGATCCTCGGCAGGGGATTTCATCCGGCCGATGCCATTCTCCTCAAAAGCGGGACGGTCCTCGTGACAACCGGCCATCGCTTGGAACCCTTTGGAGTCTTCGCCATGCTGAGCCGCGATGGCGGCAGCTCCTGGGATGTGAAGAACGGCCTTCTGCTCGACTGGGGAAGCGAAAACACCGACTGTGGCTATCCCAGTTCAGCACAGTTGGATGATGGAACGATTGTGACGATCTACTACGGTGTGAGACATAGGGACTATCCCGATCTGGAGCGATATGCGATCTGCCTCAGATATACCGAAACGATCTTCTAATTCGGCTACGACCCTCAACAAAGCGTCATCTCCATGAAAGTTTCATCTTACCCCATATGATGGCGAGCTTATCGGCAGGGGCCACGGCGGCTATCTTAGCGAGACCTTTCTCCATAATCTCCTTTATGTCATCCTCGCTCAGGGCGACGCTGAAGAGCCCGATCTCATCCAGAGCACCGTTTACCTGTACGCCAGCGCCCCTGTCATCGCCACCTATGACGAGCGGATCGGTGTTGTGAACCGGCTCTGCGGAGGTTTGGGTCTCACCATCGGGATCTCCATCGACGTAGAGCTCCATCGAGCTCCCATCATACGTCACGGCGATATGATGCCAGCTCTCATCCGTCACAGGCGTCGTGCCCTTCAGCAGGTTCAGGGCGCCCGCCTCTGTGAAGAAGTTGAAGTTCACCCTCCCGGCCGGCTCAGTGTAAAGCGAATAATTGTTCACGTTTTTCGTTCCATTTACGTTTTTCTGGATGATGAGCTGCCAATCCTTCTTACCGAGCTTCGCCCAAACGGTTATCGTCCATCTCTTCAGATCGAGCGATTCATCGTGTTTCACCGAGATGTAATCGCCAGTGCTCCCCGGAAATTCGACGCCATTTCCTACTTTCCCTTTGACCCATTTCACTCCCCCAGGCACCTTCCCATCATGCCCATGACCTGACGAGTCTTTGGCTGTGTTTCCTCCTCCCTCATCGAAGAGCCATATGCCGACTATCGAGTTTACATCGACTGACCCGAGGCTTATGACGGCGATGAGAGAGAGAAGGAGAATCAAAGCAACATATCTCATCTTTCATCCCTCCTCATCGAGATCCATATCAATTCGCTCATATTATCATTAAGTGTAGCAGAGATCCGAGAGGTCAGAAATGCTTATTTCTTAGAGTTGGAAGGAGACAGGAAACAGGAAGCAGGAGAAAATCTATATTCCTGTCTCCTGTTTCCTGCCTCCTGTCTTCTAATACCTGCTAAAGCGACGGTCAGCTTAGATGTATCCCCCTCCCAGTTTCGCAGAAGGTCAGGGCTTTTGAACCTGGAACTCGGTTGATCTCCACAGTTATCCCTGCCATCAGCTCTTTACCCGTGAAAACCCTCGTTTCGCCTGTATCTTCGTCATGCACCTCGTATCTCGTTCCATCCGATAGGCCGCGAAATCTCAGCCGCATCTTTGAAACGGTGGACTTTCGGCGTCGGAAGGCCAGCACCACTCCGCGTCCCATGTCAACCCGATGAAACTGATATGCGATCCATGCGTCTTCCTCGGCGCTGTAAGGCGTCAGCGGATAGAAATCCCCGAAAAACAACGGCCTTAGACGTTTAAACTCATCAACCAGCCTCCTCGCCCGTTCTTCAGGAAACGGCGCTGAAGGATCCCAGTCGACCTCCGCTGGCAGGTACTTCCTATAGATGTCATAGTCCGCCAGGGGCGTCCACGGGATCCACAATACAACCCCGCTGCTCATAGCGCTGCGCAGGCAGTAGGTGTCGGGATAGCCGCAGGCCGTGGATGTCGTCGGGATGTAGAGGCTGATACCATAGGTATGACACTGTTGGCCCTCGGGTTCATAATATCTGTAATCCGTTCGCCACAGGGCGACACTTCGCGAAACGGTTTCGAGATCGATCCGCCGTCCGCCGCTTGCGCAATTGTCTATAATGAGCTCAGGATGTCGCTCACGCAACTCGTCCCAGAGAGCATACAGCCCCTCGATGTGTCGTATCTCTGTGATCCCCTGGCGATCCGGAGGATCGTTCGCCCGCCAGAACGGAAGTGGATCGATGTTGAAATCCTGCCGATAGACGCTAATTCCCTCCCTCTCGATCATCGTCGAAATGTGCTCAGTCAGCCACTCGCGAGCGGCGACGTTGCCGAGATCAAGCAGGCCGTTCGGGTTATCCGGTAGCCTCAGCACCCAATCCGGATGCTCGCGATCGATCCTCGTGCCCCTATGGACCCGCTCCGGTTCGAACCAGAGGATCAGCCCTCTCATCCCCATCTCCTTGATGGCGTCGGAGACCGGCCGAAGGCCGTGCGGGAACCCATCCTTCCTCACAAACCAGTTGCCAACGCCGTTCGGCCATCTCCCTTCGAACCACCCTGCGTCTATCCAGAGATATTCCACGCCGAGTTTGGCGAAGTGCGATGCAAGCTCTATCTGTCCCCTTTCGGTCGCCTTGTTCGCTTCGTCGGGAGGACCGGAGGACGAGCCGGCGAGCGGCAAAAGGACGAGCTCGCTCTTCCTTTTCGGGACATGATGCGCTAACAGGAACCGCCGAAGAAGGTTATGACCTTCCAGATGGTCATTACCTTGCCACGACAACAACAGAATGCGAGGCGTTCTGATGTGCTCGCCGGGCCGGAGTTTCAGTCGTGTGAGCTCCATGCCCGCGCGGATCGCGACGAAGCTCTCATCGGCACTGAACTCCGCCGCCCATTGTCCCGACCAGCCGATGGCGATCATCAAGCCGCCTTCGCCTTCAAATTCGAGATTGAAGAATGGCAAAGCCGTTGTGTTCGACGATCTGCCGCCAATCGGTGCCAGCCGAAGACATCCGCCTGGATCGATCGCCTCATGGATCGGGGCAAAATCGGTCTTCTGGGCGGAACTGCCAAGCGCCCTGTGAAGAACGATCTTCTCCCCTGTGCGGCGAAAAGCGCCGTCGAGCGCACGTATCCCCTCGATGATCTCCGTATCCTCCTCACCTTCGTTAGCGAATCTGAGAACCCATTCGACGGCGCTGAAATCCGTAAAGGCGGTCGCCTCACACCGGATGACAAGGCCCGTCGCGGGGTCAGCGTATTCGATAAGGTGTTGTATCCGGTTTCCCTCGACCTCCTCCACCCTCTGACGGATATCCCATCGAGCGAGAAGCTCACCGGAGTCCCTGCCGTCATATGCAAAAACGAAAGGCGGAGTCCCCCTCTCAACGAAGCTCGCCGTTATCCATCTGCTTCCGTCCGTAATAGGCCAATCCAGCCTTGCTGACATGTGTTGATCCTTCGAACTCATTTTCGATCATATTCCCCCTTAGATGTAGTGAAAAACACACCTTACGATAATATGAGCGATCTGAGAAACCGATCGATGATATATCCTCTCCTTATATCTGCAGAATTGACCTCCTTAAAAAGGAGGGGAAGATGAATTGCCTGAGATTAAGTATATCAGAAAGGGATATGCCCCGCAACATCTATTCCTTCTCTCCCTTTAATTCTTGACCATTCCTGATAGTCGAAAGCTAGAACCACTATACTCAACGATAATCGAGTTGAATTTGATTTCTCCTGTTGCGGTTGGTAAAATTTCTAACGTGAAAACCTCTGACAAGGAGGCAATTAGGATGCGAAAGATAATGCTTTTCCGAGCGATGCTTTTAACCGGGATGTTAATCCTCGCTTTACCCTGTTGGTCCGACTTACAGGACGGGCTGGTGGGATACTGGCCCATGGACGAAGGTAGCGGCGATAAGGTTAAGGATGTCTCCGGTAACGGCCACGACGGAACGGCCAAAAACACCAAGTGGGTGAATGGGAAGTACGGTAAGGCGCTGGAGTTCAACGGCGTCGATTCCATAGTCGATATCCCTTACTCCCAGGAGATGACGCCGAAGGAGGGGGCGACGATAGCCGCCTGGGTTTTCCCAACCGATACGACCAGGAGCTGCATATTCGGTCAATTTGGGGGATATGGCATGGCTCTCTTTACGGATCTGAAGCTCAAATCGGTCATATGGGGTGATGACTGGGTGAGCGATGTGGCGATACCGGTTGAGCAGTGGTCACATGTGGCGATGACCTGGGACGTGAAAAGCGGTAACAGGCGGATGTTTCTTAACGGCAAACTCGTGGGTGAAAAAGGCGGAGCGAAACCGATACCCAACGTTCAAAACCATTTCGGCATAGGTCTCTGGGTTGGCTGGCCTGCCGCGTGGGGCGACGATATGTTCAAGGGCATTATCGACGAGGTGCGTTTCTGGAATAGGGTGTTGAGTGAGGATGAGATAGGTCAAGCAACTCAGCCCGCTGCCGTTGAGCCTTCCGGTAAGCTCCCATTGATATGGGGCGGGGTTAAGTCGAGGAAGTGATTAAGGAGCGATATAATACCTGCATTGGGAATCTGACATAAGCAGTGTCATGCGTAGGTTTTATGTATCCTGCTTATTAGGGTTTATAGGTATACTTTGTCTCGCCCTTCAAGCTTCATCTCCTTCCGAGGCGCGGAACCTCGTGCTCCAACTGGATGGTAAGGACGACTATGTCCAGCTGCCCCCCGATATCTTCAAGCACCTCTCCCAGGCCACCGTGGAGGCGTGGGTCAAATGGGAGAGGTTCGGATATTTCTCCCAACCCCTCGGATTCGGTAACGGGGAAAAATGGCAGGTGATGGCGATAAACAACAGCCTCTACAATCCGGATCTACAGTATTACATCTACGACGATATGAGGTTGAACCTCATCAAGGTGCCCAAAGTCCTGAAAACGGGCCAATGGTGTCACATCGCAGCTGTCTCAGGCAGGGGAGGGATGAAACTATACCTCAACGGGGTCATGGTCGGAGAGCACGAATACAGCGGTAGCTTCTCCTCCATCGGAAATGATGAACATAATTACATCGGTGGACGGCTGTGGCTCGCAAACGAGAGTTTCAAGGGCCAGATCGATGAAGTGAGGGTTTGGGGTGTGGCCCGCAGTGGGGAGCAGATACGGTCGGATATGTTCCGAAAGCTGAGGGGAGATGAAGAGGGATTGGTGGGGTTATGGAACTTCGACTCTGGGGATGCCCGCGATCTATCGCCGAACGGATATGATGGCGTGTTGAAAGGAGGAGCTCGTTGTGTTGAGTGTGATCTCCCCCCTCCAGGAGAACTGCCTCTGCCCGGTGTAGTTTCAGGAAAGGTGGTGGATGAGAACGGTTTCCCCCTTGATAAGGCCAAGATTCGGCTTGAACGGAAGGGCGAAGTGATCGCCGAGGCGAGCAGCGACGAGAGGGGTAGATATTGGATGGCCTTCTATCCGGATGGGGGACCCTATGATTTGACGGCGGTATGGGGGCAGGAGGGAACCTGGGAATTGGGAATCCAGATCGGGCCAGGGAGACATCGAGTTATCACCCTCAAGGTCTCTTCCGCGGTGAGCATATCGGGTATGGTATCAGCATATGACGGGACCCCTCAGGAGGGGATAACGGTACAGGCGGTACGGATATCGGAGGATGCGAAGTCCAAGCCTGATGTCGTAGCCTCTACGCTGAGCGATGAGAACGGGCGATATCGGTTCATCGATTTGAGGCCAGGAAGATATCGGGTGAGATGTTACACGGGTAAGAGGTATCAATACTACGTTTCATCATCCGGCGAGGACGTTGTGAAGGTTAAAATCGGTAAAACGCTTTCCGGTATCGATTTTCAGTTTGCACCTTTCAAAAAGGGAACTTGGCGGAACTACACATACCTTGATGGGCTGGCGAGCAATAAGGTCTATGCCATCCAAAGCGATAGGATGGGAAACCTATGGTTTGGAACCGAAAACGGCATCTCACGATATGATGGCAGAAATTTCGTCAATTTTACGAAGAAGGATGGCCTAACCTCGAACTGGGTAACCTCCATCTACCGGGATGATAACGGCGTCCTATGGTTCGGCACCCGTGGCGGCGGCATCTACCGGTATAACGGCAAAGGCTTCGTCTGCTTCACAAAAAAGGATGGCCTGATATCCGATGATGTCAAGGCGATCTGTGGGGATTCGGACGGCAGAGTGTGGATCGGAACGAAGGAGGGCGCCTCGCTCTACGACGGCGGAAGGTTCATCAATTTCACCACACGAGATGGACTGGCGAACAACCAAGTACAGGCGATCTATTGTGATCGCGATGGGATGATCTGGTTTGGGACATCCAACGGATTATCACGTTATGACGGCAAACGGTTCGTCACTTTCACCACGCGTGATGGGCTAGTGAATAACGGGATAACGGCGATCTATCAGGATGCGAAGGGCATACTGTGGATCGGAACGAACGGTGGTATCTCACGATATGACGGCAGGAGGTTCCTCAATCTCACAACCCGGGACGGTCTTGTGGATAACAAAGTAACGGCAATCGCCGAGGATAAGGAGGGAGCATTATGGTTCGGCACGAGCCAAGGCCTCTCCCGATACGATGGCCGGGGATTCATCACATTCACTACTTATGACGGGTTGGCATATAACCAAGTAAAGGCTATCTATCGAGATGCCAGCGGCGTGTTGTGGTTTGGAACCTATCGAGGTGGGGTATCCAGATACGACAGACACACGTTCATCAACTTCACAACTCAGGATGGTCTGCCGCATAACAGGGTGCTTTCGATCACCGAGGATGGGGAGGGAAATCTGTGGATCGGGACGAGCGGCGGCGTGTCACGCTATGACGGTAAAACCTTCGTCAACTTCACCGTGCGCGATGGATTACCCGATGAGTCAGTCCAGACCATATATCGGACTCCCGATGGGACGCTCTGGTTCGGGACAAACGGCGGTGGGATAGTCAGATATGACGGCAAGCGATTCGAGACGTTTGACGAGAAAGATGGATTGGCGTATAACCATGTCAACGTCATCAACGGCTCTGCGGATGGCGTGCTGTGGATCGGGATGAGAACACGCGGGGTTTCACGATTGGACCTCGATAAACTCACGTTCCGAACCTTGACCGAAGAGGACGGGCTTCTGGACCCACACGTCAAGGCGATCTACACCGATGACAACGACATCGTCTGGTTCGGGACGAACGAGGGCGGGGCATTTCGATATGACGGCCGGGGAATCGACAATATCACCATTAAAGATGGATTGCTGAGCAACATGGTTAACGCTATCTGTCATGGGCCGGATGGGATGTTATGGTTTGGAACGGCAGATGGGATATCGCGTTACGACGGGGAGCGATTTTTCAGCATTACGATTGAGGATGGGCTGGCGGATAACTACGTTTCGGCGTTTTATAGGGATTCTAAGGGCAGGATATGGGTCGGAACGGATTCGGGCGGCGTTTCAGTATACGACGGCACGACGTGGACATCGCTGGATACAAGGGATGGATTGATAAGCAATACGGTTTATGCTATCTATGAGGATAGCAGAGGAATACTATGGATCGGGACGAACAACGGCCTCACATGTTATCATCGGGATTTCTCCCCGCCATCCGCTCGCATCGTCTCCGTGCGGTCCGATCGGATATACACCGACCTGACGTCGATTCCCCCTATTACGGCGGGAAGGCGGGTGACCATCGAGTATTACTCCATCGACTTCAACACCCCGCTTGAAAAGCGGCTGTATCGCTGGCGGATCTATAGGGCGGGTTCATCAGCTCGTCCCCCTTATTCGCGTCCATCGAGGAAGACGCGTTTTGAATGGACACCTGAGAAGGCGGGCGCCTATCTGTTCGAGGTACAAGCGATAGATCGGGACCTCAACTATTCCGATCCGGTGCGGGTTGCTTTGGAAGTCGTCCCTCCGTGGTATCTCAGCGGATGGGTTCTTCTACCCTCCGGATGTGCCGTCATGGCCTTGTTGACGGTGACGGTCCTCCTCAGCTTACGCTACTACGCCCAGCGGAGGGAATCCCAGCGGCTGCGCTCTCAGCTGCTTGAGCAGGAGCGCCGGAAAAATGCCCAGCTTCAGAAGGCCAAGGAAGAGGCTGAGATGGCCAATCGGGCCAAGAGTATCTTCCTGGCGAACATGAGTCATGAGATCCGCACCCCGCTGAACGCGATTCTAGGGTACGCTCAGCTGCTGAAACATGAACCCGATCTGCACCCTCGCCATCGGTCCGCCATCGAAACCATCGAGGAGAGCGGAAATCATCTGCTGGCGCTGATCAACGATATCCTTGACATCTCCAAGATCGAGGCCGGGCGGTTGGAATTACAGGAGACTGATTTCGATCTCGTCCGCCTTATCGACGGGTTGTCCGTGATGTTCCAGCTTCGCTGTGAACAGAAAAATCTGACGTGGCGGGTGGAGTGGAAGGGAGATGGATACCCGCCTCCCTGCCTTATAGTTCACGGCGATGAGGGTAAACTCCGGCAGATCCTGATCAACCTGTTATCTAACGCCGTGAAATTTACGGAGACAGGTGGGGTAGCACTGCGGATCAGCGAGGAATCCACCGATGCGAACGCTGAAGGCCCTTCTACTTTTACGTTTGAGGTCATCGACACCGGAGTGGGCATCCTGCCTGGGGAGCGGGATATGATCTTCGAGCCCTTTACTCAGGGGACAAGTGGAGTTAAAAATGGGGGAACGGGATTAGGGTTGGCGATCGCCAGGAAATACGTGGAGCTAATGGGTGGCGAGTTGTCGGTTGAGTCGACACCGGGGAAAGGATCTCGTTTCTTTTTCGAACTTCCCCTCAGGTGCGTCGCGATGACAGCTCAGCCAATGGCACGGAGGAGAAGAGTTGTACATCTGGCGAACGGTTATCACGTGAAAGCGTTGGTCGTGGACGATGACAGGGAAAGCCGTGAAATCCTATCACGGATGTTATCCGACGTCGGTGTCTCCGTAATAACGGCCGAGGACGGGCGAGAAGCGCTGGAGTATGTGCGTTCACACCGGCCGGACATTCTGTTCGTGGATGTACGGATGCCCATCATGGATGGAATTGAGCTTGCGCGGCGAATCCTGGAGGGTGAGCACAACCCTCCCAAGATGGTGGCTGTCTCAGCCTCTGCCCTTTCCCATGAGAGACGAAGATATCTGGAGGCCGGGTTCGATGGCTTCATCGCCAAACCCTTCCGCGATGAGCAGATCTACGGGAGCATGGCACGGCTCTTGCAAATTGAGTATGAAACTGAGGAGCTCGATGCTCCATCAGTTAATCTGTCGGAGATAAAACTTCCTAAAGACCTCCTCGAGCGTTTGAGGGAAGCGGCTGAATACGGTCGGGTGACTGAGCTGGATAGAATTCTCCGTCAGGTCGAGCAGATCGGCAGAGCCGAGGCTCGATTAGCGGAGAGACTTCGAGAATTAAGCCAAAACTTCGATATGTCGGGAGTCTTGAAGATCCTAGGGGGTATTCAACATGAGTAACCCGCAGATCCTTATAGTCGACGATCTTCCAGCCAATCTGAAGGTTCTACGGGACGCTCTTGAACCGGAAGGCTATAACATCCTGGGGGCCTCAAACGGCGAAACCGCCCTGAAAATAGCCACCGGTGCCTTGCCGGATCTGATTCTGCTCGATGTGCTGATGCCAGGAATGGACGGCTATGAGGTATGCCGACGGCTGAAGCAGAACGAAACCACACGACATATCCCCGTGATATTCGTGACCGTGAGGGATGATAAGGAGAGCATCCTGCAGGGATTTCGCGCGGGCGGCGTGGATTACATAACGAAGCCTTTTGAGAAAGAGGAAGTGCTCCTTCGCGTCAAGACACATCTGGAGATCAAACTGTTGACGGAGATGCTGGCACAGAGAAACAGAGAACTGGAACGACAGGCGATGGAGCTGAAACGCGCAAATCAGAGACTCCAGCAGGAAATCGCCAGGCGCAAACAGGCAGAGACGGCGCGCGATCAGGCTGAGGCACACCTTTCCCTTATCTCTCATCAGGAAGCTAAACGGTGGGGAATCGAGAACTTCATCGGTAAGAGCAAAACCATCGCCAAAATCCTGGATGACGTTCGTAAACTCCAAAACGTGGAAAGGACAAGCGTGCTCATTACGGGGGAGAGCGGAACGGGCAAGGAGCTGATAGCTCGAGCGATCCATTTCGGCGGGACGCGGGCCGATAAACCGTTCATCACCGTTAACTGCTCGGCCATCCCGCGGGAACTCGCCGAATCGGCCTTCTTCGGACATGTGAAGGGGGCCTTCACCGGGGCCAGTTCAAGCAGGAAAGGGTATTTCGAGCTGGCCGACGGCGGCACCCTCTTTTTGGATGAGATAGGCGACATGCCGCTTGAGCTGCAGCCCAAGATTCTGAGAGCTATCGAGATCGGGACGATCATGCCTGTCGGGAGCACCCGCGAGAAAAAGGTCGATGTCAGGATAATAGCCGCCACGAATCAGGATCTGCAGGCCAAAATAGCGGAGGGAACGTTCAGAAAAGATCTCTACTTCCGGCTCGCTGGGTTCACCGTGGTAGTGCCACCTCTACGCGAACATAAAGAGGATATTCCCCTTCTAGTCGATCATTTCCTCAAGATGTTCGCCGCTGAGATGGGTATAAAACGACCCGCCATAAGCCCCAAAGCTTTGGATGCCCTGATGGAGTACGATTTTCCGGGTAACGTCCGGGAGCTGAAAAATATCATCGAACACGCTTTGATAAAAAGCGGCGGTTCGATCATCTTACCCCAGCATCTCCGCTTCATCTCCACCGGGTCCACCTTTGAAATCGAATTTTCCCCCCCGGATAGAGAACGGGTTAAAGAGCTCGTCATCCAACGTTCCAGCGGTTATTCGGAGGAGGACGGGATGACCTATGAGGAGAAGATACTGGCGTACGTCAAGGAACACGGCAGCATCAGCAACGCTGAGTGCCGAGACCTCCTTTCGATCGATCTGCATCACGCCTCCTACCTGTTGAAGAAGCTGCATAGATACGGTCTGCTGAAACGTGAGGGGGAACGCCGTTGGGCCCGATATCGCCTGCCTTAAAGTCCTATTAGCATTTTAGCATGATATTAGCACTCTATTAGCGCTTTATTAGAACACTATTAGTCATCGGGGAGATCGACTTCTCCCTTCTCATTTACATTATCCCTCCGGGCATACACCTTGCTTATCTCCTCAGCGATTCTTCGTTCTTATAAGATCGAAGTATACGCTTAAGACGGAGGATAGTACGATGAGGACGGTTAAGACCTGTAAGGCTTATAGGTATCCGTTTCTAGCTCTAACGCTCATCTTAATAGCGTTAATGCTTATACTCGATCAAGCGTCCGCGGGAACCTTTCACAGGCGAAACACAGTTATAACCGACTACGAATATGTGGGGAATAACGAATACAAGATGACGGCCAGAGGGCAGGATTACAACTACTTCTGGGAGGACGGCGGAGATTGGGAATGTGGTGATCTACCTAACGAGCCGGGTATTCGGCTTTCCGGTGCTAATGTCAAATATATCTTCAAGATACCGAGCGAGCTATACGATCACAGGCTTATCGAGAAGATCCGCGTCGAAGTGGTACATGATAGGACGGATTACGCGGATTCGGATGAGGATAGGGATCTCGAAGATCTTCCGCCGGAACTTTTCTGTTGGAACTTCCAAGAGGGGAAATTCGATAATTGGGGAAGTTTCGCACCGGCGGGCGATGGAGAGTATAAGACTAAAAGCGTGACAACGCCGGATATCTACACCGATGATAGCTACTACCACGTCGGAGACCCGAATGGCGGCAACGCTTATGAGTTTCATGTGGAGATACGGTCGCCTGATGGGGCTGGGCCTGCGCCGGGCGATGACGATGCGGAGATAGATATCGACTGGGTTTACGTCTACCTCATCGTGAAACAGCAATCCCCTCCCGAGCTCCACCACGTCTCCCCCGAGAAGGGGTCCAACGGCAAGGTGAATGTCCCGCTGAACGAGTCGGTCCGTTTCACCATAAGCGCGGATGATCCTGTTCCCTCAGGGTATTCCGTTCGTGAGTACCAGTGGAAGGAGCAATCAGCGACCGAGGCTGAGCCGTCCATCACCGACGATTTCCCCAAGCGTGGAGATAAGCCTGAGATGGATTTCACCTTCAACCAGACGGGCAACCGCAGGATATACTGCAAGGTGGTCTACAAGAAGTCGACGAACCCCAAAACGAGGGATACGATAATATCGAAGCTGATGTATATCTCCGTTTACGTCTGGAACCGTCCCACCGTCAGCGACTCCCCTCCACAAGACGCCATCGATAGGGGCGACGTGTCATGGTATGAGAACAAATACGTGGGGGTAGTAGGGCAACCGGTCCGTCTGATGGCTCAGGGCGAGACACATAACAACGACTCAAGTGAAAAGATCGAGAAATTCCTGTGGGATCTCGACAACAATTGGGATACAGTCGAGCTGGAGCAGAAGCCCGGCGAGGTGGTCTCGTATACATGGGACTCGCCCACCCCTAACGCCCAGATCAGATGTAAGGCGGTCACCAACTATGGAATCGAATCCCAAGAGAAGACGTTCAATTTGACTATTTACGATACCCCCAGGCTGGAACCTGGAGGGCCGTATATCGGAAGGGCGAACACCCCGATAAAACTCAAGGGAATTCTCGCCAATAGCTATTCCGGAGCTGTTGTGGAGTATCAGTGGCGTGTGGATAGCTACATCCCCGACGCTCAGCTTAAGGGCGACGCCGTCAGCGAGGGCGATTACATCAGATTGACGGAAGCACAGGATTGGCAGAGCGGGCAGATCGAATACGTCGATATGCCCCTCAGCGATAACTTCAGCGTCATGGGAGAGTTCTGGGCAGGAGGAGGAACAGGCGCCGATTCGTTCTACGTCTACTTCTGGGCGACCGATACACCCACATCGGAGGACTCCGCTGTAGGGCAATACACCATAGCCTTCGACGAATATCAGGATCAGATCCAGTTCTTGGATAACGGTCAGATAAAAGCGACCGCCGATCAACCTATACCGATAGATAACAGTCAATGGCGCCCATTCAGGATAGTCTTCAACAAAGGTAAGTTCCAGGTCTACCTGGATCACAAGCTGAGACTGGAGTATGACGTGGGAAATGCTTACCTGGATAAGATGAACGACCCCAACCACAACAGGTTCGGCTTCGGAGCGAGAACCGGGGCGTTGAACAACCTCCATAAGGTCAGAAATACGGTCTGGACGCCCGGCGATCCCATAGACACAACCAGCCGAGGAGAAGCGGAATACACATGGAGCGATGAGGGGACTCACAAAGCCGCTTTCACCGTCAGAGTGACAACATCTGAAGGGTTAGTGATGGAGAAAACGGAGTTCGTGGATGTCACGATCGAAGCGGGCATGCCCACAGCTATGCCGGGAGGCCCCTACAGAGGGGGTATTAAGGGCGGAAATTATTCGCCTATACAGTTCAGAGGTAACCATCCCGATTTCGTCGAGGCAGAGGATGTCGGTAAAATAACGGATTGGGTCTGGTTCTTCTCGGACGAGAGCAACGAATCTCTCCAATTGAACGGAACTGCCGACAGCTATGTCATCGTCAACGGGGTAAGCGGGGACTTCCCCTCCGACGCCGTGACCATAGAGTTCTGGATGAAGAGCTCCGACAAGCAGAACCCCGGAACGCCTATCTCCTACGCATCGGCAAGCAATGCTAATGAGCTTGGCATATACAACTACACCAACTTCGACGTCCGGGTTGCCGGGGTGGGTAGCGGCAAGATCAACATATCGGCCAACGACGGTAAATGGCACCACATAGCCATGACATGGGAGAGCAGCTCAGGCGAGCTCAAGTTCTACAAGGACGGCGCTCTGGTATGCACCCAGACCATCGCTCAAGGCGATACGATAGAGGGAGGGGGAACCCTGGTGATCGGGCAGGATCAGGATACGCTGGGAGGAGGATTCGAGATAGAGCAGGCGTTCAGGGGCAACATAGATGAGGTGATGATTTGGAGGGTGGTGAGGACGGCGGAGCAGATCAGGGAAGATATGGGGAGAGAGCTGATCGGTACTGAAGATGGATTGGTTCTCTACATGAGGTTCGAGAGCGGAGATGTGGAAGGAAATACCGTTAAAGATCACACCGGGGAAAACAACGGAACCATGAGCAACTGTTCCATCTCCCCGGATGGACACCCGATAGCTGTAACCGGCATATGGGACCCAGTCTACGAGTTCCCCAGAGCCGGCACCTACGATGTGGGTCTCAAGGTGCTGGCCGAGTCGGGCAAATGGAGCACGATGGCCATAACGAAGGTGACGGTGATAGACGGCAAGATAGCGGGTTATGTGAGGGCTGCCGATCTGAGGACGCCCGTCGAGGGGGTGTGGCTGACGTTGAAGTCCGCCCACGTCGATAAGGGCGCCCTGGCACGGGCGGCCGAGGCCGACGATGACATCTACACCACCGACGAGGGATGGCTCAGGACGGAGACGGACGATAAAGGATATTACGAGTTCCCACATCTGCCCCTGGGTACATATCAGATCGTGGCTTACAAGAAAGAGGATGATACGGTGCATGAGTTTAAGAAATCGGTGCAGACCGTGGAGCTCACCCTGAACGGTCCGACCCAGTTGGCTGTGGATTTCGTGGATCTGAGCGTCTACCCCGTGGGTGGCCGCATAGTCTATAGCATCAAGAAGAATGGACAAGATGTGTTGGTTAAAGACGTGAAGGTAATAGCTCAGCCTATCGGTTCCACCAGCTCGATCGAATCCGTCCCCAGCGCCAAATCGCTTTCCGCCACCGGCACCAACTACAGCCTGCCTCTCTTCGCCGGGAAATACTACATGTTGGCCAAGAGGGAAGGTCACGATATCAAATTGAAGGAGGACACCGAAGGGTATGACCCCGACACCGGCGTGATAACCATCGAGAATGCCAGGACGGATGTGGACTTCATCGATTACACCACCAGAAAACTCAAAGTGATCGTCCAGGACTCAGGTGAAAATCCGATCTCCCAATATCCGAGCCACTTCAGCAACGCCGGAGATCCGATAAAGGTGACGGTGAGCGGGGATAACGGACAGGATGAGGGGTTTGTCAACGATGATGGGGAGATAGAGTTCACGCTCAACCCCGGAAAGTACACCGTCAACATTCAGGGCGCCAGACCTGAGAGCAAGGAGGTCAACCTGACGACCAAGGACGACGAAATCACTATGACCATCCCCGTCAAGATCGAGCTTACGATCTCCCCTGACCCAAAACTGTTCGACGTCGAAAGCGAGAAGTTCCTGGAGCTTTTCGGGCTGTCCAAAGATGATAACCCCGAAGGTTACATGTATTACTATCCGCCTGAGCCCCGTTCTCATACCTACACCATCGAGGCCACGGCAAACGGCTATCCCGTCAAGAACTTCATCCTCCACGTGAGGGATAACGTCAGCATGATGACCCCTGATGAGGCCGAGGAACAGAACATAAAGGTAGTGACCGATTACAAGGAGGAGGAAGATCAAGGGAAGACCGAGTATACGATCGTAGCTGGGTTGCCCAAGCAGACGGACGACGATCCTCCATTGGCAGCGCCGAAGACTGTCACTTTCTGGGCGGAGGCGGAAGGGTATGAGGACAGCGACAAGGTGACCAAAGAGGTGACCGTGCTTGGAATAGTTCCCAAAGGCGGGGCTGCTAAGATCATCTCGGTACCTATCGTCAACTATACCGTCTTACATGACCCACCTGGTGATGAGAGCTACTCCTACCTGGACGATACCTTGACGGTCAAGGGGATAATCACCGATATGAAGGTAAAGATAGGCGACAAGGAGATACCTGTCTATCCCTCCCCTTGGAGCGAGGAGCGGACGGTGGAAGGGTTCGATTTCGACAAATCGCCCGATTCGACCAGTTCCAAGGATATGGAGGATAAAGGGCTGCTGAGCTACGAGGAGCCGGACAGTGTGGGGAGTAAGTTCATCGTAGGAGCGCTGCTTAACGCCGCCACCGGCGCCATTTTCGTCGTTAAAGGTCCTCTCGCCTACGTCCTTAAGCTGGCCAAGTTCGGGATAGCCGCTTGGAAATTCTTCAGCGGCGATACAATCCCGGGGATGGGCTACTTCGTGCAATATGAGGTTTCACCTAACCGCCGTCTGGAGACGCCCTCGGGCGATACATTGCCGGATCTATTAGGCGCGGGAAGAGGGGATATCTACTTCGGTGAAGGATGGACTTTGGGGCTTCAGACCAAGTATTTCATGGGGATAAGGTGGAACGAGGAAAATCAGGAGTGGGAGCTGTCGACCGAGGAGGTTGAGACGTATGACATATTGGAGGTTAACAACCAGTACATCTATACCGTCCGGGATATCGAGAACATCATGGAGGATCTGCAGAGTACGATAGATGAGATAGGGGATGATCCAGACAGGCAGGAGGAGAAGAAGAGGCTGCAGAGCGCATATGATACGTGGAGGGAGTTGCTGGAGAACAACTTGGCGTACATCTGGGACAGGGATTACGTTCCGTACTTGCACGATCCCGATGAGAGCAGGAGGAAAACGTTCGACGATTTCGTCAAGGATTACGGGTTGGACGAGGACAACATGGAGCTTCTGGTCTTCAGCGCCGGTCCTTCCTTTGAGTATTCGCGCAAGATCTACGTGGGCGATCTGAGCAGTTACTCCATAAGCACAACGATCACCTCCTCCACTTCGATAAGCAACGAGTCTAACTTCAGCACCGGCTTTAAGGTGTTCGGGGCAGGGGTGACGATCGAGTTCAAGCAGGGTGCCGCGGTAGAGCTGGCGGATTCCCACACTCTCACCCGAAGCTGGGAGGGCGGGAAAGAGACGGAGCAGAGGGTCGGTTTCGTGTTGCAGGATGACGATGTCGGTGATAACATAGCCGTGAGGGTAGGGGTAGATCCGAGATGGGGCACGCCCATCTTCTTCCAGGACCCTGGGAGCTACACGTCCGACCCATGGGAGGCCGGGACCAACAAGGCGGTGGACTTCACCATGGAGCTTGTCGAGGATACGACGGGTCCGTTCGATTACCATGAGGGTGCTCACTATAAGGTCAAGCTCAAATACACGGGATATAGATCTCTGGAGAACGGTGGATCGATAAGCTTTCTGATGTATGAGTATCTGACCGACGGGGAGGAGGACAACCCCACGGTCAGGTTTAACGGCGATATGGCTCCATACAGGGTGAACCTGGCGAAGCAGAACCCCATAGCCTATGTCAACATCTCCATCTATCCACCCGAGGCCGATAAGGATAACACCGGGGAGAAGGAGTACACTGTCAGAATCATGACGGAAGAGGAGGGAGATCAACATATCAGCCGATCGATCACGCTCAAACCTAGGTTTAGGGATCTCAAGGCTCCCAGAGCTGTGGTGGTCGCTCCTTATGATGGTGAACGTATAAGTCCGGTATTCTTCCCATCCGATAAGCCGTTCGAGATAAAAGTGGTTTCACAGGATACCGACATAGATTCCATCCAGCTACAGATCCGCTCCAAACAACCGGATGGAGTTTGGGAACCGTGGAGGAACCTGTCTGGGATGATCTGGAAGGACGGGGAGGATAACCCGAACGTGACGGTGTTCGACAGGCTTGATAGGAGACCGCCTCACAGGGAATTCGTCTTCAAGTGGTCGGAGGACGAAATACGGAGCCTTGGAGTAGGGGAGTACGCCTTAAGGGCCGTAGCCACCGACAAGGCCACACCTAACCCCAACACTGATATCGATCCACCGTTCGTGGTCTTCATGGTTGATGACGCTAAACCTTCGGTTCTGTGCACCGTGCCGGACTATCAGGCTAGGGAGAGCGAAAGGATCTATCACGGTGAACTGAGCGTCACGTTCACCGATGACATGCGGGCAACCGACTTTTCGGACAGAACCTTCTACGTTACGGATCTGCTTGATGAGGGTAAGAAAGTAGCGGGATATGTCTCATATAGCCCCGCTCTCCGGAAGGCGGTCTTCGTTCCCGTAACGCCGTTTAAGCCGAACGGGTATTATCGGGTGGAGATAAAGACGGACGTGGATACGGATGGAGATGGAGTGGTGGATGAGAGAGGGGTACATGATCTGGCTGGCAATCCGCTAGATAGCACTTTTATATGGACTTTCAGAACGACGGATGCTCCGTTTGAACCTACGTGGTATATCAGATGGAAGGTCAGCGATGGGACCACGGTCGATTCAAACAACATCTGCGCCGTGGAGTACGGAGCTGAGGATGGTGAGGACGAGAAGGATGTGAGGGCGGTTCCGGCGTTTGGTTCTCAGATGAGGATGTGTTTCCTTGACAGGGAGAGGAACGAATTTGACAGGGATATAAGACCGGCAGATGGCAGACTGGCACATCACTGGTTCTTCGTGATAGACAACGCGAAGCCCGGCTCCACTGTCACAATAGAGTATCAACCCTCAATCAGGCTGACCAAGACCACCCGGCAATACCAGATACTCCGCCTGACCGAGTTCGATCAGAACGGGGAGGTTTCAAACGTCATAGATCTCGATCCCACCCAGGCTGAGGTAGATCCGGATACGGGTGAACCCGGCTACGTGGTGGCGTATCAATACGTCAATCAGGGTGAACGTTCGAGATACTTCAGGTTGGACGTACAGAAGGCGGAGTTCATAGCGACGAAGTGGGAAGTAGGAACATCAGGGTGGAAGTTCTTCTCGGTGCCGATAACTCCACAGCGAGCGGAGCCTTTTGTGAACCTGGGGGATGACATAGATCCGTTCCAGCTTTTCCAGTACGATACGAAGTCTGGGGGATATAAGGTCTATCCGTATGATATCGGAGAAGTTGGCCTGCAGACCGCTCATGGATACTTCACCCGCCTCAACGGGAGGGTGAATGTGGACGTCGGAGGAAGCAGGAATCAGAGTGATGTCACCATCAAACTTGAATCCCCCGGATGGCACGCCATCGGAAACCCGTTCATCAAGGATGTGAAAGTCGCCGACCTCGTGGTGAACGGGCAACCGTTCGACTCCGCCGTCTCAGCCGGGATCGTTGAGGGCACGCTCTACCGATGGGAGGTCGTGTCGAAGGAGGAGGAGTTCCAAAACCCCAGTAAGAGGGACGGATACCAGGCTGTTGGGAGCAGCGATGTGCTGAAACCATGGGAGGGGTATTGGCTTAAGACCAACGAGGCGAATGTGACCCTCACGATTCCAGTCCCGCCCGATTTACCCGAGCGAGCTCCGACTCCAGATTACCTAAAACCGCCGATGGCCCCGGCTGCCGTGGTGAAAAGGAAGGCCAACGATGACGCACATGGAGGGTTTAAGCTGACCTTCCGTCTCACCTCCGAATTCGCCTCCGATGTCACAACCGTTCTGGGAACCCATCCGAAAGCTCAAAACGGATGGGACAGGTTCGATCGGAGCGAACCGCCGGCTCCCGGTAAGACGGTATCGCTCTATTTCGATCACTCAAACTGGACGGAAAACGGAGGGTTGTTCAACGTCGACATCCAATCCGCCATGCAACCCGGCGAATCGCGGATATGGAGGTTGACGGCATACACCGATAACCCATCCGCCACGATGAAGCTCTCATGGGAGGACCAGATAGAGCATATCCCAGATGACGTAATGCTGTTCTTCCGAATACCGGATGAGTTCGAGGGGTGGCGTGATATGCGTGAGGTGCGGTCTGTTGAGCTGAAGACTCGGGGAAGGATCACGGAGATTCCTCTGGAAGTTCGAGCTGAACGGTTTGAGATGGCCCTGCCGTCCGACATTCAGATCATCGGAGGGGAGAGACGGGTGACGCTCCGGTGGAGTGCGATCGACAATCCGTTCATCAGCGAATACACCATCGAGAGGAAGAGGGAAGGAGAGGAGGAGATAAAGCGGTTCGAGGTCTCACCTCAGATCTCCGAAACCCATGACGGCTGGCAGGTGTTCGTGGACACGGATGTCGAGGAGGAGGTCACCTACGCCTATTGTCTTTCGGTCCGATTTAGAAGCGGGGCGGAGCTGAGGAGCGAGTGGTTCCGCGCGACGGTGTTGCCCTTCATCGAGAGAACCACCTTGCTGCCGAGCTATCCGAACCCATTTAACCCCGAGGTCTGGATACCATATGAGTTGGCGGAGAGGTCCGAGGTGAGGATAGATATCTACAACGCCGAGGGCGAGTTGGTACGGACGTTAGATCTGGGCGTACAGCCTCGAGGTCGGTATGTCAGCCGCGCGAAGGCAGGTTACTGGGACGGACGGAATATGCTCGGTGAGCGGGTGTCAAGCGGAGTTTACTTCTACGTGCTGAAAGCGGGTAACTTCACAGCCGTAAGGAAGATGGTCCTACTCAAGTAAACAAGGCAGGAGGGGTGGTGGCATCTCGTCCGCCGCCTTTCCTCAGAAATCCGAATTACCCCAATCCCTTTAATCCCGACCGGATCTCTCCAATGCGCGTCTTGACGCCGTTGATCCGTGGGGGGTATAATCTCCTTCGATCTAACATTCACATAAGGATAGATGGAGGAGGAATAGGGTGGAGATTATCCTCATACGGCATGGCGATCCTGATTACGCGAACGATACCTTAACCCCGAAAGGCCACGAGGAGGCGAAACGATTGGCCGAGTTTCTGGCCGATGTGCCCATAGACGCCATCTTTCAGAGCCCGAACGGGCGCGCACGCCATACCTGTCAATATACGGCCAGGATAAAGGGGATTGACCCCATAACCCTGGAGTGGCTCCGCGAGGTTGGGATTATGAGGGGGGATCTCTATCTGTGGAATGCCCCGGGAACCCTTTTCCTCAGCGGATCGTCGCTGCCGACCTATGAGGACTGCCTCGAACCTCACGGCGCTATGCCCGAGGGGAAGGCGCAGTTCGATCGCGTCTCCAAGGGGTTCGATGAGGTCATGAGCTCCTTCGGTTACGTGAAGTCGGGGCATCTCTACCGTGTCGAGAGCCCCAACGACAAGACGATAGCCTTCTTCTCCCACCATGGGGTTATCGTGACCTTGCTGAGCTATCTTCTGCACTGGCCCTTACCTCTGGCCTTCGTCCATTGCACCATCGATCCAACGGGGTTAACTCGGTTGCGGATGGTGGAACATGATGGCCTTGCCCAACCGAAGATGATCGCGTTTAACTGCCTTACCCATTTAGGGATCTGATCGAATAAGGGGGCCTGAGATGGAGGGACATCTATCCCGTGAGGTTCAAATGCAGTTTATGCGCCCCGCCCAGTTGGAATCGGCGCTGCGTAAATTCCCTGTTGTATACGTCCCCTTCGGACTGATCGAGTGGCATAGCAGGCATTTGCCACTGGGCAACGATGCCCTCAAAGCTCATGGGATTCTGGTCAAATGCGCCGAGATGTTCGGCGGTGTCGTCTATCCCCCGGTCTATTTCCACTGTGGATTCAATCTGGAACACCTCATCCCCGTTCTGACCGAGCTGTTTGAGAGACTTAAAAGGACGGGGTTCCGGGTGATCATCGGCGTCTCCGGACATAACGTACAAGGACAGATAGACATGATCAACAGGGCGCTCGAACCGGTTTTAGCGGATGGAACCGTCGCCGGGATCGGCCTTTGGGAGGTGAGCCTGAGCGAGTGCGAGGA
>CAZHVH010000001.1:36766-38273 GCA_964535855.1 uncultured bacterium | reverse complement strand
TTTACACCTCCTGGGATATATGATATAACACGACCTGGGGTTTTGGAAGAAATTTTTGAGATGGGGAGGTTATCATGTTCAACGTCAGGGAATTCGGAGCTAAGGGGGATAAAAGGCACAACGATCAGCCAGCCATCCAATCCGCCATAGATGCCTGCGTTAAAGCTGGCGGCGGAACGGTATATCTTCCTTCGGGGGATTATCTCTCCGGAACGATACGGCTGTACAGCAACGTCGCCCTCAAGCTGGAGGCGGGCGCCACCCTTTGGGCGAGCCGTTCTCCACAGCATTATGAGAGCCAGCGCTCAGGTCACCTGATCCTGGCGAAAGACGCGGAACATATCTCCATCGTGGGTCCGGGCAGGATCCATGGACAGGCCACCGAGGATCTGGGTCGGCGGGGTGATGGGGAACGACCTGCATTTCGAACGGGGATTATGCTGCTTGAAAGCTGCAGAAACGTAATCATACGCGATCTCACCATCCTTTACAGCGACGCTTGGACCATCCATCTCAAGCGGTGCGATACGGTTTTCATAGACGGGGTGACTATCATCAACAACTACTACAGGGTTAACTCAGACGGGATTGATCCGAATTCCTGTCGAAACGTGCACATCTCCAACTGCCATATCATCGCAGGCGATGATTGTATCGTGCTGAAAACTACCGAACCCCATCCATGTGAGAACATAACCGTCGCCAACTGTACTCTGGAGAGCATAGCAGCGGCGTTGAAATTGGGAACCGAATCGCACGGCGATTTCCGGAACGTGCATTTCTCCAACTGCGTCATCCGCAACTCATCGGTGGGGATAGGGTTTTACATGAAGGACGGCGGGACCATGGAAAGGGTTACCTTTTCAAACATCTCCATTGAAACCCGCGAATCGCCATCGGCTCAGGTTTATCCCATCTTCATGGATATCGAGAGACGCCATCCCGACTCTAAAATAGGGAGGATATGTGACGTTATCTTCCGTGATATCCTGATCCATAGCGGTAGCGGCGTCCTCATCCAAGGCATGGCGCGAAGTCCGATAGAGAACCTGATCCTTCAAAACGTGATCTTCAGGGTTGACCGAGCGGAGGATTACTCGAAACGACGCAAGGCCATCGGTGGGAGGCGCACCACATCGGACGAGCGGGACACCCTCTATGCAAGACAACCCTCCTATGTGACGCTCGCTCACATCGACGGCTTGACGCTGGAAAACCTTCGCGTTATGATAGCGGAGGACGTGTTCAGGAGATATGAGCGCTCGGCCCTTATCTGTAACGAGGTTGAAAACGGAGTGATCCGAAACGTATATCGGCGTCCCCTAAACGATGGGAAACCGCCCGTTGTCTCGTTACTTAACTGCAGGGATACACTGGTGACAGACCGCCTATCGTCTACGGATTAATGTCATTTTCCGCACAGCTCTATAATCTCCCGCTGACACGCGGCAGAGATACAAGCCGCTTGCCAACTTCTGACCCTTATCATCTCTCCCGTCCCATACCA
>CAZHVH010000001.1:0-36666 GCA_964535855.1 uncultured bacterium | reverse complement strand
CATCGTCTCCTTTACATGCTCCTGCTTTAAGGCCCATCCTTCCCCTCTCCTAATCGATCGGATTTTCTATTTCACCAGTTCCTTTAAAAACCCGGCCGTTTTCCTCACACCCTCCTCGGGGCCGAAGAGCGGATCTTCGTGCTCGAAGGAGATCACGTAGTCGTAACCCACCTCCTTATAGGTGCTGATAAGCGCCTTCCAGTTTACCTGACCGAAGCCGGGTATTCTGAACCTCCACCATCCCTTACCCATCACCCCCTCAAGCCTGAGGATATGATCTAGAATCTCCGTGTCCTTCGCGTGTGAGTGGAAGATCCTATCTCCGAAACGGCGCACAGCTTCAAGATAGTCAACTCCTTGCCAGACGAAATGCGAGGGATCGAAGTTCAAACCGAGGTTCTCCTGAGGAAGTTCGTTGAACATACGTTCGATCGTGGGGATATTGTGGACCATAAACGGAGGAAAGGTCTCGATCGCGATCTTGACTCCCACCTCCTCCGCTGCTTTAAGATGCTCACCCATGATCCCTTTGAACAATTCCCAGTTCTGCGTCTCATCCAGATCGGATAGGGGAACGCCGCTGACTGCCGTTACCACGGGAACTTTCATCGCCCCTGCCGCCCGTATAACCCACCTGAAATGCTCGTTGAGGTTTTCCCTCTCCGAGCTATCGGGGTGAATATGGTTGACATGACAGGTTAAAGCTGAGATAGTCAGCCCTTTCTCGTGAACTTTACCGAGTATCTCCTCGGCCTTCCCCTCCGCCGCCTCTCTGGGCGAGATATGCCTGCTCCACGGCCATGCTGCTATCTCCACGGCATCATAGCCCGTCTCTTTAGCGAGATCTAATACCTCTTCTAGGGGACGATCATTCAAAACAGCGGTTAGAAATCCCACCTTCATAATTCACTCACCTCCACCGGTTTCCCGGTTTCCATGGATTTATACGCCGCTATTACCAGAGCTAAATCCTCCCTTCCCACCTCGCCGGTTACGATAGGTTCTCTCCCCTCTTTAACACACCTGACGAAATGCTCTATCTCCAAGAACATCGCCCTATCCGGAGGATCTGTGGGAATCGAGCTTTTCTCTCCGCCCATCTTTTCGATCCAGAGGCCGTTTTGTTCGTAAATGCTTCCATCGGTCCCACATGCGATGAACCAAGGCCCTTGAGGTGCTCCTGGGGTGCCCCATGTCACGTTGACCTCACTTATCACTCCGTTTCTGTGCTTCATCAGCACCAGCGCTCCATCCTCCCCTTCCATCTCCTTCACCGTCTGGGGAGGTTTCAGGGCGTAGACCGTCTCCACGGGTCCGGCGAGGTTGAGGGGTATATCTAGGAAGTGGATTCCTCGGTCGATGAGCGTTCCACCGCCGGTCCTTTCCTTCGATCGTCTCCAGCCCGGTGGGATGTGGAACTGCCATGAGTTGGCTTGAACCATGTTAAGCTTTCCTATGGCACCTTTATCGATGAGCTTCTTAGCCTCTACAACGGGTGGGTGAAACCGCATGTTCTCCGCGATCATAAGTATCACCCCCGCGGATCGGACTGCAGATATCACCTGGTCAGCTTCCTGGAGCGTCCTGGCTATCGGTTTCTCCATCAGGATATGTTTGCCGGCATCGGCGCACATGTGCGCAACCGGAAGGTGAAGATCATGTGGAAGGCATATATCGACGGCCTTCACATCAGGTGAGCTGAGGGCTTCCTCAAGGGAGGCGAACGTGCCAGCAAATCCAAACTCCTCGCATAGCTCTCGAGCCTTGTCGGCGTCGATGTCAAAGGCGAAGACGTCCACCTCGTCTTTAAGCTCAGCATATGCTCTTGCATGTTCACGAGCGATCGTTCCACATCCGATCAAGCAGGTTTTCAACTTCATATCCGTTCCTCCTGATGAGGTTCATCATCAATGATACAACTCCTTATGGTAAAATGCAACGCTCATAGCATAGCTGCTTTAGCTTTCAGTTATCAGCGGTTAATTTCAATCAGTTACGGTGGTCGGCGTGCAGCCGACGGCGGGCGTTTTCAAACTGGCTGACAGCAGGTCGCTTTTGGATTACCTTTAGGAAATAAAATAAATAGGATATTCTTGACAGATGTTGAATAGTGTGATATATTTGCTTTCAGTTAAAGTCGGAATGGGGGCTTAACGATGAAAATAAGATCTATGTTCACAGCCATCTCAATCGTTATGTTCTTTGTTAATCCGCTTGTGTTTTCGGCGGGGGTAGATCCGGGGAAGCTCGGTGTCATATATAACTGTGCTTTCCCCTATACCGTGAAACTTGACGGCAAGTTTAACGACTGGCCCAAAGCTGTTCCCTGGCATAAAGTGCCCCATGATATGGGAACGCAGCCGGCTCCGGACGATAAGGACGCCTCATATGAGTTCGCCTGTCTCGCCGATGAACAGTTCCTCTACGTCGCTTTCAAGGTTTACGACGATAAGAAGGTGGTGGATGAAGATACGGGATGCGATGTGTGGAAGGATGATTCAGTAGAGATATATATAGACGGCGGCAATGAGAAAGCTGGGGCCTATGACGGGAACGACTCGCAGGTGACGATAGGAAGGGACAACGTGGGAGGAGATCCGGATAACCCCAAGCTGGGAGGATGTGTGGGGCAGCTTCAAGGGCCTAACACCAAGACGAAAGCTTTCGTAGTGGACACCGATTATGGATGGGCTGTGGAAGCTGCTCTACCGCTTGAGACATGGGGGATCAAACTGAGCGATGGCTTGGTTATCGGGTTTAACACCCACTTAAACGATGACGATGACAAGGGACCAAGGGATCACAAGCTGATATGGAGCGTTAAAGACGTGGCTGATAGAAGCTGGACCGATCCATCAGTTTTCGCTGAGTTGAAGTTTGTAAAGGTCAACCTGGCTGTTTCACCTGGGGGAAAGCTTACCACGGTCTGGGCTTCGGTAAAGGTCAGATAGAAGGAACTTCCCATGAAAAGCCTAGTGTTACCTTTGCTTCTTCTTTCCCTAACCCCGGCCTTCGGTGGGATCTTCATAGACGATTTCGAGGACGGCGATAACTACGGATGGAAGGTCATATCGGGTGAGTGGAAAGTTGAAGGGGGTGCCTACGTCCAGAGTCAGGATCTGCCGATGGAAGCCAGGAACCTCTCCGGCGCCTTCTACACCCTTTTACAAAGCCCATGGAATATAGCGAACGGCACCATAGAGCTCACGGTCAGATTTGAGGAAGGGGCGGAGGAGAGCGATCAGGCGTTGCTTCTTTTCAGAATGGTGGATGAGCTGAACGGTTACGCGCTAAAGCTGAACGCTGACGGATTGACCGTATATAAGCTCATAAATGGAAGCTTCAACACAATAAGGATGGAGCCATCGGAGGTGAAATTCCCGGAGGATCACATCAAGGTTAAGCTGGACGGGATGTGGATCTGGGTCCACCTGAACGGGGTATTACGTATGAGGGTGGGTGATGCCGACTTCGAGAGGAAAGGGTTCAAAGAGGGGAAAGTGGGATTGGGAGTCGTGGCATGCCAGCACCCGATTCACTTCGAGGAGATAAAGGTCGAAGGGGAAAACATACGCCAGTTTCGAATAAACCTGCCCGTGGAGCTCGATGGAAAACTTCCCGTCACATGGGCTGTGCTGAAGGCAGAGCAAAAGGGGTTATAGGAAAAATTTTTGTTTGACATTGCCATTGAGATGTTGTAAAATGTTTTTGTTCAAAAGACCGAAAAGGATGGGCTTATAAGGCGGGGGCCATGGCGGGTTTATCCGTGATTTTCACTTTAATAGTGATTTGCTCTGGTGGTTGGGGGCTAGATGATATTTCCTTCGGAATCAAGTCTGGGCATTACGAGGAATCACTCAGTGCTCTTGAGCAGATCTACGAGGCGAATCGGCAGAAAGAAAAGTTAACCTATGAGATCGCTCGCGTAGAGGAGCTTTATAAGAAAGGATTAGAGGAAACCCAAAAAGCTGAATTGCTTCACGGGGACGAAAAGGAGAGGACTCTCAAAAGTGCCCTCGATTACCTAGTTGCTGCTCATGCCGGATTTAAGTTGGCGGCTTATGATGTCCGTAACAGGCTGGATGTGCCCTATCGTAAATTCGTAATGTTCAGAGTGGGCGATTCCCTCCGTTCTCAGCTTCCCGTGCTGAAAGCCTTGAAGCGCGAGGAACTCTATGAGTCCACCCTCCTGGGGAAAAATGGAGTCATAACCTCTTATAGGGAAGCCATAGAAGCATATCCCGACTCTATGGAAGCCGAGTTCGCTGCCTTCTGGGTTGGAACGACTTTATACATGCGTGGAGATGTCCGGAAAGCAGCTGAATATTACCGCATGGTGAAGGATCATGGTGGATCTTCGCTCAAACTTGCTGACGATTCTCGTTACATGCTAGGACGATGCCTTTGGGACATGGGTGATGTGGAGGAAGCTCAGGCGACGTTTGAATCGTTCCTGGAGGATTTCCCGGAAAGCGCTTTGACTCCCAGCGTTGCCATCGCGGCAGGTGATTCCTACGCTTTTGATCCGAAAAGCCTGCCGAAGAGGATGAAGGCATATAAGATCGCCTTGAAATCCATAGAGGAAAAAAAGTACGAGCTGTATAAGCTTGAAGCTATGACCTCAATGCTGAGGCTGGGTGAAATTTACCTGGAGTTAGGTTCTCCGGACGAAGCCGTCAAGTATCTCAAACCCTGTGTGAGCAGAAATCGGGCGAATGGTTATGCTCCTCTGATGCTCGAATCAATGATAAAGCTGAGTCAGTCATACATAGAAATAGGAGATGTTCCTCATCTGCGGGAGGCCGTTCAAATCCTTAGAGAAGCCTCTAAGCTGGCTGAAGACGATATAAGCCGCAGGATCGACATAGCATCGCTGTTAGGACAGGCATATTACGAATTGGGTCAGTATGGTAATGCCGTAAAGGCATACAGAATCGCCTGGAATTGTAAGAGACTCGATTACGAAAATGGATATAGACTGGCTGACTCCTACTTTGAAATAGGAGATTACGATCGGGCCCTTGAAGTATCCAGAAATTTCATCGAGAGAATCGCTGATATCGGCAGGGTTTCACCTGAGATCAGAAGATCTCTTCTCAAGCTGTACCTGCTCGTCGGAGACATAATGTTCAGAAAGGGGGAGTACGAGAAGGCGGTTGAAGCTTACAGGCAGGGTGCTCAGGGAAACTTTAAGCTCTACGCTCTCGAACAGATGGCGGAGTGCTACGTAAGGACGGGTCAAAGTAGCGAGGCAGATAAGATCAAAAAAATCATCAAGGATCTGGGGGGAAGAGGTGATATCCAAGCTTCTAGCCTCTCTTCGCAGTGAAAACGAGATATACGAGCGGATCCTAAGCATAGCTGAAGATCAACTTTCCGCCCTCGACCGCTCTGATGTTGAAGGGTTTATGTCTCTGATGAGCGAGAGAGCCGAGCTTATCGACCGATTGTCCCAGATAGATGAAGACATCAAAGACTTAAAGGCAAGTTGGAACAAACTGCGTTCAAAACTCCCTTCAGAGCTTTCCGAGCGAGTGGTTTCCCTTATTAAGGATCAGGAGAAACTTATCAATTCAATATTAAGCCTGGATCGGAGGGCGGAGGATAGATTGATGAAGATGATGTCGGTTTTGAGGAAAACCGGTGCAGGGCTTACGGATATCGCCAGAGCTGGTGAGGCCTACATCAAAGGTGAAATAAGGTCTAACAGCAGGTTTCTCGACAAGAGGGGGTAAGAAAGATGCTAAAGGTATTTAACAGCGAAACGTTTCTCGTCCTGAAAAAGGCTTTAGACGGGGCTTCATTGCGGCATCAGGCGTTGGCTCATAACATAGCCAACGTTGATACGCCGAGGTATAAAAGACTAGATGTTGATTTTAAACATCAGCTTCGCCTTGCCTTGGACAAGGGCGTTTTCAGAGGCATAACCACGCGCCCTAAGCATATCCCGATTGGGACTCCCGGAATACAAGATGTTAAGCCAAGGCTGTTTCGGGAAAACGATACATCTATGCGGAACGATAAAAACAATGTCGATATAGACAGGGAAATGGCGGAGCTATATAAAAACTCAATGTATTACGTGATAACGACAAGGTTGCTGTCTGCTAAATACCAAAGGCTCGATATGGTCATGAGATAAGGGGGTGATTTATGAGGATAGAGGCGATAAAACCAACTGTGGGTTTCTCTGAGATTGGGCTTCAACGCTCTTTAGGTGTACAGACTAAGTCGTTCAAGGATACGATCAAAGAGGCGCTCTCCAGGATAAATAGGATGCAGCTTAAAGCCGATGAGATGGCGGTTAACTTCGCTCTAGGAAAAGTGGAAAATACCCATGAAGTGATGATAGCGATAGAGGAAGCTAGGCTAGCCCTTCAGTTCTTAGTTGAAGTGAGAAACAGATTAGTGGATGCGTATCAGGAGATAATGCATATGCAGGTATAATATTATAAGGAGCACTGAAATGCGAGAACAACTCCAGCATTTTACAGAAAGCGTTGGTGAGTTCTGGAATAAATTCCCACCGGCATATAAGGTCATTATAGTAGCGGTCGTGGCTGCTGCCCTGATAACCCTCATTATCACCGGATTTTTGTTTAACAAACCCGAATACGCTGTGTTGTATACAGACCTCACCAGCAGCGATCTGAGAGATGTGGTAGCGAAACTAGCGGAGGTAGGGATAGACGTTCAGGTCTCGAGGGATAAGAATGAGGTCAGAGTGCCGAAAAAAGACCTTCAAAAGGCCTATGTAGAGCTGGCAACGGCGGGATTACCCAAGGAGGAAGCTAAACACCCGGGATTCGAACTGTTCGAGCGGACAAGGCTGGGGGTGACCGATCAACAGCAGCGGATAAACCTGCAAGCGGCCCTTCAAACTGAGTTAGAAAGAACTATAAGGCATTTCCCTGGCGTTAAGTACGTCAGGGTCCTGATCACGATGCCGCGCAGAAGGCTCTTCCTAGAAGAACAGGAGCCTACCACTGCAAGCATCATGATCACAACTGATGGGAGCGATAGATTTAAACCCCAATACATACAAGCTATAGCTAGTTTCGTAGCGAGGGCGGTCCCAGGGCTAAAGTTGAGCTCGGAGACGATAAGCATCACCGTCGATGGTATTTATCTGTCGCACCTGATAAAGGATAAATCAGCCGGTCTGGATAAGCTGGAGTTGACCCAGGATCAGAGGAAGATAAAGAAGGATTATGAGATGGATTTGAAGGGCAAAATTCAGAGCGCTCTTGCACAGGCATACGGCCCCGAAAAGGTCATCGTGATGGTGGATGTCGAATTGGATCTGACATCCCACAAAATCCGGAGGGAACTCTATAGCCCTGTCGTCGGTGAGGAGGGAATACCGATAAGCAAGCAGGAACGGCGTGAGTTCTACACCGGCAAGGGAACTCCGGGAGGACAGCCAGGCGGAGTGCCGGGAGTCACTTCTAATATCCCAGGGTATGTCGAAACGGAAGCTCCTCAGGAATCGGAGTATGAACTCAGAGAGCAGACTATTAATTACGAGGTAAACAGAGTTAAAGAGGAAATAGAGAAATCGCCTGAGGTGAAGAAAGTTTCCGTCTCGATTTTGATCGACCGTTCCATCGAAGGGTATAAGGACAGCATTAAGAAGATAGTGAGCAATCTGGTCTCAAATAGCTATCCGAACAGTTCCGAAAGCGTGGTGGTTGAGCCGGCAAGCTTATTGCGCGAGCCTGAAATGGCAGCTCAGGCCGAGGTCTGGTGGCATGAACCGCTTAAAATGGGGGTCATAGCCCTGATAGTGATAGCAGTCCTGCTTTTCCTCAGATCTATCCTGATAGAGAAAGTGCCACCTGCTGCTCCTGAGGAGGTAAGACCTGGCGTTGAAGTTCCGATACCGGGGCTTATTGAAGCGATGCGAGAGGAGGAAGAGAGAATAAGGAAACTTGAGGAGGAGAGGCTGAGAAAGGAAGAGGAGGAAAGACTAAGGCAGGAAGAAGAGAAACGGAGAAAGCAGGAAGAGGAGGAACGGAAAAAACGAGAGGAGGAGGAACGGAAACGAAAACAGCTTGAGGAGATAATAAATTTTGCGAGGGAACATCCCGATATAGTGGCCGAGATAATCGGCCGCTGGATCACGGAGGAGGAAAAGGAGGAATAAGAGATGAAAGGTGCAAGAAAGGCCGCTGTGCTGTTGACCCTTCTTGGGAATGAGGCGGCCGCCGAAGTGATTAAACTGCTATGGGAAGAGGCCCGAGATGCTGTGATATATGAGCTGGCCCAGGGGGCTAAAAATGCACTCCCTGAGGAAAGGGATAGGGTTCTGAGGGAGTTCTACGAATTGAAGGAACAACATGACATATATGGTGATCTCGTCGATATCCAAAAGATACTGGAAGCGGCATACGGTTCATACGCCGGCAGACGCAAGACCGAACAGATCAGACATCTGCTTTCCACAGCCCCCTTCGCCTTTTTAAGGGATGCTGACCCCAATGATATATACACCTATATTCAGAACGAACACCCTCAAACTATAGCGGTTGTCCTTTCCAGCCTGTCTCCCGATAAAGCCGCCCAGGTCTTATCACGTATAGATCCACCTAGCAGACGTAACGACGTCGCCCGTAGGATAGCTGAGCTCGAAAGAGTTACCCCGGATGCCCTGAAACAGGTTGAGGAGGCGCTTAAAGAAAAGCTACAAAAGGTATCTTCCGGAGCAAGGGGCGGGCTTGGAGACGGAACAGGCAGGTTGGCTCAGATCCTCGTGCGGGCCGATGCCAACCTACAGAAAACCATATTGGGAAGTATGGACCCGCTCCTAGCTCAGCGTGTGCGCGATAAAATGTTCACCTTTGAGGATATAGTCAATATCTCTGATTCCGACATGAAGAGAATCGTTATACGCAGAATCGATACAAGCCTGCTGCCAGCGGCTTTGAGGAGAGCTTCACCGGAGGTTACCAGTAAGTTCCTCAACGCCCTTCCATCCAGGCTAAGACGAGATATAGAGATGGAGATCGATATGGGACCTGTACCAGCATCTCAGGTCAACGAGGCGAGGAGGAAGATACTCGATGTGATAAGAGATCTTGAAGCCAACGGCGAGATAACAGTTTCAAGATCCCTCGTGGAGGAGGAAGTGATATAAAAGGATAGGGAGGAGATCGTGGCCAGGATCCTTCGCAATATCAGGGTGATACCGGAGCCTGTGCTGATCGGCTTTGAGAAAAAAACGGAAGTCGAGAAGGTTGAACCGGATCTCAAAGAGATTGAGGAGAAAATCAAGAGGGCTCAACAGGAAGCAGAGGAAATCCTGAAGAGAGCTCGTCAGGATGCTGAAAGCATAAAGCAGAAAGCGCTTCGGGAGGCCGAGGACGAAAAACGATCGATTCTGGAAAAGGCGCGGAATGAGGCCGAGGAGATTAAAGCTCGAGCATATCGAGAGGGATTTGAACAGGGCAGAGAAGAAGGATTCAATAGCGGGCATGCCCAGGGGGTGGAAAAGGGACGGGAAGAGGGATATGAAACCGGATACAGAAGAGGATATGATGAGGGATTCGAAAAAGGGAAGGCAGAATTTCGCGAGGCCATACAGGAGCTAAAGGCAATAGCTAGAAGCGTGATTGACCAGAGGCAGAAGATCCTTCAGGAGGCCGAGCCCGAACTTGTGGACCTTTCCCTTTCAATAGCGCGTAAGGTGATTCAAGATGAAATCGACTCAGGCAGAGTTATCAAAAACCTGGTCAAGGCTGTTATCAAGTACTCCCTCGAAAACGATCGGTTGGTAATCAAAGTCAATCCGAAGGACATGAAACATCTGGATAAATTTAAAGATGATCTGTTCGCAGAAGTAGCTGAGTCCAGGATAATCGATATAGTCCAAGATGAGAGTGTCGAACCAGGGGGATGCGTTGTGATCACATCCACCGGTCAGATAGACGCTCAGATCGGGGGACAATTAAAAAAAATAGTCGAGGCTTTGAAAACGGGACGGGAGACGGAGGATGTCGAGGGGGTTGATCGATCTTAGGAGATATATAAATCGCCTTAAGCTCCTCAGAACGATAGAAGTCACCGGGCAGGTGAGCAAAGTTATAGGTTTTACCATTGAAGCCCGTGGTATTAAGGTCCCTGTGGGAGAGGTATGCAAGGTTTATCCTCATGATATGTCGCGGGAAATTCTGGCGGAGGTAGTTGGGTTTCGAGATGAAGATGCTATACTAATGCCATTGGGTGATATGACGGGCATATCACCCTCAAGCAAGGTTGTAACCACCGGCAAGCCATTAACCGTAAAGGTCGGACGTGGTCTGCTCGGTAGGATCCTCAATGGGTTGGGTGAGCCGATGGATGGGTTAGGACCGATTAAGGTTGAGGATGAATATCCTGTCTATAGCTCCCCACCTCATCCCCTTAAACGCAGCCGGATAACTGAGATGATAACCACAGGAGTTAGGGCCATCGACCTATTCACCTCCCTGGGGAAAGGCCAGAGAATCGGTATTTTCGGCGGCAGCGGTGTCGGTAAAAGCGTATTACTGGGTATGACGGCCAGATATACCGAGGCCGACGTCAGCGTCATCGCTCTGATAGGCGAAAGAGGGAGAGAGGTAAGAGAGTTCATAGAGGAGGATCTAGGCGAGGAGGGGCTTAAGAGATCGGTGGTCGTGGTTGCCACGTCGGATCAGCCGGCATTGATGAGGATAAGAGGGGCTTTCCTTGCAACCGCTATAGCTGAGTATTTCAGAGATCAGGGTCATGATGTGATATTCATGATGGACTCGATAACCAGATTCGCTGTGGCCCAAAGGGAAGTGGGCCTTTCATCCGGCGAACCGCCAACTACAAGAGGATACACCCCCTCAGTTTTCGCTCTTTTGCCTAAATTGCTTGAAAGGACGGGCTGTTCCGAGTCGAATGGTAGTATAACGGGAATTTATACCATACTGGTGGAAGGCGATGATATGAACGAGCCGATATCCGATGCCGTCAGAGCTATCCTGGACGGCCATATCGTTCTCTCAAGGGAACTGGCTTCGAAGAATCATTACCCGGCGATAGATATTCTCAACAGCTTGAGTAGATTGATGGTTCAGATAGCCGATGAGGAACATCAGAAGCTTGCTGCCGAAGCGAGGGAGCTACTGGCCGTCTATAGGGAGAAAGAGGATTTGGTTAACGTAGGTGCCTATGTGCATGGAAGTGATCCGAAGATGGATAGGGCCCTAAAACTTATAGAGCCTATCAATCAGATCTTAAGACAGAACATATCGGAAAAGGCGATATTCACGGAAAGCTTGCAAAAGCTTAAAATGATACTTTCCTCAGCTTAGCTATGTATGGATATACGTTTAGGCTTGAAAGAATTTTGAACCTGAAGAAAGAGATCGAAGATATTAGGAAAAGGGAGTTATCTGAGGCCATCATCGCTCTCAGAAAGGAGATCGAGCGGAGGGAGGAGATCGAGTCGGAGATATCGGAGGTCATGGACGAAATGAGAACCGGGCAGAAGGTGGGATGGAACCCTCTGAGATATATCTCGGCCCATAGATATCTTTCCCATCTAAACGCCGAGCTTCAGAATCAAGCCTCAAGGATTAGAAAGGCCGATCTTGAGGTAAACCGACGTAGGGAAAAAACAATTCAAGCGATTAAGGAACGGAAGATCTTCGAGAAGTTAAGGGATAGAGATTACAGGAGATTCCTTGAAAAGCTGTCCAAGGGGGAGATGACCCTTCTAGACATGGTAACCACTAACGGATATCATAGGAAGAGCACACAGATGCCTGAAGGGGTGATGTGATGGGGGTTAAGTCCATAATCATTATAGCGGCTGCTATACTTATAATAGCTGCCGGCTCCCTGATTTATCTGGGAGACGTAGGCGGAATAAAAAGTTCCATCCACAAAGGTAAAGGCTCAAATCCGGAGGTTCAACCTCAAGCTCCATCCGTCTCGGAAGCGAGTGGTGGTTCCAAGAAGGGCGGTTCCGTTGAGGATGTCGCTGATATAATCGAGACCTTGAAGAAGCAAAGAGAGAAAATCAAGATGAAAGAAGATGCTGAAGAGGCTTTAAGGTTCAGACTCAGATCGCTTCAAACGCGTATAGAACAAAAGCTAAAGGAGCTGGACGATATAGAACAAAAGATCACCCAGAAGATGGACCAGCTAAAGGCGTTGGAGCAGAAGATACAGAACATCAATAGGCAGATACAGAGTAAAATGAGTGAGCTGGAGAAGATGAAACCCCAACCTCAAACCTCACAGGTTATCTCCCAACAGGAGCTGAAAAAGCTGGCAAAAGGGTATGAAGATATGCGATCTTCCAAAGCAGCCGAGATGCTATCGCAGATGGTGACTGAGGGCAATGAGAAGCTGGTTCTCGATATCCTCAGGAATATGGATAAGGCTACAGCCCTTGAGATACTTTCCAATTTCAAGAATAAGTCCCAAGCTGCTAAGCTACAGGTCGGTCTGTTAAGAGTTGAATCCTCCGGAAGCAATGGTTCTTAAAATAAGGTGGTGAAATTAGTATGATAGAGGTCATAGGCGTTAACGGTAGAAAGATGGTGGTCAACGCTGACCTCATAAAATATGTTGAGGAGGGGCTTTCGACCATCATCACATTCATCGATGGTTCTAAATTGAGGGTTAACGATTCACCTGGTATGTTAATCAGGAAGGTTATAGAGTACAAAAGGTTGGTTCACAACCCCGAACTGGGTATGAAATAATAAGCGGAGGTGAATAATGGGGAGCTTTATGGGTTTAAATACAGGACTGGCGATAATTTTAGGGATCGTTGTGGTGTTTATAGGAATATACCTTAACCAAGGTGTGCCAAGCACCTTCATAAACGGTCCCTCTTTCCTGGTGGTGTTCTTCGGCTCCTTCTTTGCTACAGTAGGAAGCTTCTCGCCCCGGCAGCTTCTCGCCAGTTTTAAAAGCCTTAAGAGCGTTTTCTTTCCAACACCTCTGCCCTACGCCGAGACCTTAGAAATCATGTACAGGCTGGCCATGGCAGCCAGAAGAGAAGGATTAACGGGGTTGGAGGCAGCAGCTGAAAACGTGACCGATCCTTTTTTCAGGCAAGCTGTGGATACGGTTACAAATACACCTGATCCTGATGCCGCTGCCGAACTACTGCAGGTTAATATCGAGTCAGATAAGAAAGCCCAAAAGGATAATCAAGAGGTGTTTAGAAGATGGGGCAGCTACGCCCCGGCGTTCGGCATGTTGGGAACCCTTATAGGCCTGATCCTGATGCTTGGAAAGTTGGATGATCCAAGTCAGCTCGGTCCGAACATGGCGCTGGCGCTTATCACTACCTTCTACGGTGTCCTGCTGGCCAATCTCGTCATGTTCCCGATAGCCTCTAGGATGACCGAACAGCTTGCCAAGGAGGGGGATTTCAGAGAGATGATCATAGAGGGTCTTACTTCTATAGCCAACGGGGAATCTCCCTCGAGAGTATTGGATAAACTGTTGTTCTACGTTCCTCTGGCACAGAGGGACGAGGTGCGAAACAGGGTAGAAGCAGCAGCCGGCATCGCCGAAAGAGCTGCTGAGATTCCGGGGACAGCGGACTGATCCGGGAGGTGAAAATCGATGCGCAGAAAAAAAGCGGAGTTGGAGATAGAGAAAACCGTCGAGGAAGGGGCTCCTAAGTGGCTTGAAACATACGGAGATATGATTACCCTGCTCATGACCTTCTTCGTATTCCTGTTCGCCTTCTCAACCTTGGACGTTCAGAAATTCAGGCAGATAGTCATATCCCTGCAGGGTACGCTCGGCGTTCTAAATGCCGGTGAGAGGATATTTGAGCCCGGAGACCTACCTGAACCGAATCCGGGAAGAGGAGAACCCATCTCCTCCTTTTCTCTAGCCTTGCCTATACCTATTCCCGGCAAGGAGGAAGGCGCTAAACAGAGTCTCGGGGAGAAAAACATCGAGATTGAGGAGAAGGAGGGAGAAGTCATAGTTAGAATTCGTGAGGCTGCTCTTTTCGATGAGGGAAAGGCGGAGTTGAAAGAGGATGGTAAGGAAACTCTGAGGAAGCTTGAGCCCGTTATAAAATACTTTCGCAAGGAGGTTACCGTAGTGGGTTATGCCGATCCTCAAGTCGTGACCAAACCCAAGAAATTCGGGAGTTGGGATATAAAGGACAACTGGATGCTATCAGCCGCCAGGGCCGTTAGCGTCGTCGACTTCTTCGTCAAGGAGCTGGGATTGCCGGAGGAGAGGTTTACGGTTAAAGCCATGGGAAAAGTCCATCTGCTTAAACGTGAGAAGGGCGAATCCTATGAGGATTGGCTGAAGCGCAATAGAAGGATCGATATGATCTTCAGACCTTAAATATCTAGGGAGGATGATAATGAGACGAAAAAAGCTTGTTTTGCTATTAGTGGCGATTTTCACGGCTATCTCATTTATCCTAGTCTGTCAAGGGTGCGGCAAGGAGAAAAACACCTATATAACCTTCGGCAAACCTTTCATAGTTAACGTCGGATCTCAGGAAGCTTTTCTCAGCGCTGAGATAGTTGTAAAGGTACCGGGGAAACTCAAGAACAAAGAGGAGAAAAAAATAGATCTACAAGCGGCTCTGGTTAATGCTCTTGTTAAAGCTCTGAAGGAAGAAGATCCTAAATCTGTTACCCCTGAAGATTTAATCAAAAAATTGAAAGGGGACAAGGGGATAACGGATATAATAGGAAAAGACTTTGAAATCCAATTCACGAGATTCGTCGTGCAGTGACGCCAATTTGGGAGGCAACCGTCCATGAAAAAGGAGAGCTTGACCAAAGAGGAACTGGAAAGTCTAAAACTCTTTGCGGAGATCGAAGCAGCCGAGGAAGAACGAAAGCCTGAGGAACCGGTACGATATGATTTCAGTAAAAAGCTCACCCTTACCACGGAGGTAAGAACGTTAGAGGACATCTTCAACAGATTTGGAAACAGCTTTAGATCGTGGCTATCCGGCTATCTGAGAGCTGTGCTGGAGATAAGGCTATCATCGGAGGGAATACAGCAGATGTCATATGAGGAATTCATGGATTCCCTCAGCTCCTCACCCTATACTTACGCCGTTACCTTTTTCATGCCACCCCTTAAAGGGGTATCAGTTTTGCAGTTCGACCTGGAGCTGGTTTATGCTTTCATCGATAAACTTTTGGGAGGGGAAGGCGCACCGATAAGGGAGGAGGAATTGAGGGAACTCAGCGAGATAGAAGCTAAAATCATGGAAAACATATCAAAAAATGCCTTGGATATCCTTAGGGAATCTTGGAAAGGCTACTATGAGCTGGAAGAGGTCGAATATAGTAGCTACGAATCGAGGCCTCAATTTATAGAGCTGGGCGTTATGCCCGATGATACGGTGATACTGGCTCAATTTGATGTGTCCATACAGACTGGAGTCGACTATTTCACCGGAAATATGAGGGTATGTATTCCATATGTAGTTCTTCAGCCTATCAAATCCATGCTTCAACCGGGAAAGCTCAAGGGGCCGGGGGATGATACGACTAGGCTCCTCGTGGAGAGAAAGGTCAGAAGAGTTACACTTACTGTCAGATGTGTGTTGGCCGAGGATGAGATGACATTGAGTGAGTTGCTAGAGCTTAAAGTGGGGGATATAATCCCGCTTAAAACCCCCATTGATGCTCCCGCGATAATCGTTGTGGGGAATACCCCACGTTTTGAAGCAAAACCAGGGGTTATAAAAGGGCGTCAGATGGGATTTAAAATACTGAGGGAGATAAAAGAGGAGGAAGAGGAAAACAACACAACCTAATCATAGGAGAGGAATCTCATGGATGAAAAAAGAACCAATACCGATAATGAGGAGGAACAGAAGGAGGTTGCTCGGCCGGTCAAGTTTCCGGAATTGGAAGAAGAAGCCTCAAAGATAGGCCTTGGAAACTTGGAGAAACTTCTGGGTGTCCCTCTGAAGATAACAGTCGAGCTGGGTAGAACTGAGATGACCCTGCGAGAGGTGCTTAATCTGAGCGTTGGCCAGGTTATACCATTGGATAAAATAGCAGGAGAGCCTGTGGATTTGCTGGTAAATGATAGATTTTTCGCCACCGGTGAGGTGGTCACATATAAGGATAATTACGGTGTTAGAATCGTTGAGATTATAACTGAAGAGGAGAGGCTAAATAAGATCCTGTGAATAAAAGAATTATCTGCTTGCTAGTGTTATTGCTGATATCGCTGCTTGAGCAGCAGATTTTAGTCTACGCCCAGGAAGGTGAAAAAGAGCCTAAAAGTCAATTTCTCCAGAGGAGGGAGGTTTCCCCTCCTCGACCCCCTGAGATAGGGTTTCTCGCTTTCATAAGGCTCTTTATCGCTCTCATTGTGATACTCGGTTTGATCTACGCCGCTGTTTATCTGATGAGACGATTTTGGAGCCGGCAGATCACACAGCCTTCAACCTCAAATCTTTTCTCCATCCTGGGCGTGTTACATCTAAGTCCTAAGAAGACCATTTATATGATCGGGATGCCGGGGAGGATTTTGATCCTCGGAGTCTCGGAGAACCGAATAGAGATGCTTAGTGAGATCACAGATCAGGAGGAAATCGAGCTTATAAAGAGTAGCGCTGGTGACGTGACCTCCTTCTCCTTTCTATCGCATCTTAAACGGTGGTCAGGTAAGATAGGAAAAGGTATCTAACGTGAATCGGGAAGCTCTGTTAACATTGGTGGTTCTCTCCATAGCGTTGATCCTCATCTCAGGTTTCGCCTCAGCCCAAGAAGGGCTACCCTTGCCCTTCCCAAACCTGAATATAGGTGTGCGAGAAGCTCAATCGCCGAGGGATGTAGCCATAACCCTTGAGATCCTATTCGTTCTTACGATCATCACCCTCGCCCCCGCTATTCTGGTCATGATGACCTCTTTTACCAGAATAGTCATAGTTCTTTCCTTCGTCAGGCAGGCGATCGGAACGCAGCAGATTCCATCAAACCAGATAATCATCGGACTGGCTCTATTTATGACATTCTTCATAATGACCCCCGTGGGTAAGGAGATTAACGACAAAGCACTTCAACCATATCTCGCTGGACGGATAGATAGGCAGACAGCCTTCAATCAGGCGATAGCACCGCTGAGACGCTTCATGTTCTCACAGACAAGAGAAGGGGATATAGAGCTGTTCATGCATTTCTCCGGCAAGAAGGTTCCGGTAAGCGGTCCGGATGAGGTGCCGACTTTAACTTTAATACCGGCTTTTGTGGTGAGTGAGTTGAAAACTGCCTTTATGATGGCTCTGTTTATCTATATTCCGTTTCTAATTATCGATATGGTGGTAGCCAGCACGTTAATGTCCATGGGGATGTTGATGCTGCCGCCCGTGATGATATCTTTACCATTCAAAATACTTCTCTTCATAGCGGTTGACGGGTGGCATATGATAGTAGGCTCCTTGCTTCAAAGTTTTGGAACGTAAAGGAGGAGGAGGAGAATGACACAGGAGTTTATAGTCGACATGGGCAGAAATGCCTTGATGGTCGGGCTCGAGGTCGCCCTGCCCATTTTAGGATTCGGCCTGATCATAGGGCTATTGGTGAGCATATTCCAGGCCGTAACTCAGATACAGGAGATGACTCTCACCTTTGTACCTAAGATATTAGCGGTTGCTGCAGCCGTTGCCATCTTCGGAAAATGGATGTTTATGACTATGTTGAATTATTTCTCCAACATACTCGTATCATTGCCGGATTGGATCTATTACGATATAGTGAGATAAGGGATGGACCTGGCCACCTTTTCAGTTCTTCAGGTTCAACTTTTCGGCCTGGTATTTGCCAGGATCTCAGCCATATTCACGATGGCGCCAGTATTTGGAAGTCGGACTATTCCGGCTCCGGTGAGAATCGGTTTAGCGTTGTTGATCTCGGCCGCTATATATCCAACCCTTAACCTGAATGGGCTCGAATTACCTACACGGATTATCCCATTCGCTTTGATGGTGTTGAAGGAATTCGCTATAGGGATGATTATAGGCTTTGTGGTTACCATGCTTATGAACGCTGCCTTTCTGGCAGGGCAGATGGTTGATACTCAAATGGGTTTCGGAATAGCAAACATAATTGATCCGATAACTGGAGCGCAAATTCCCCTGATAGGCCAATTCCAGTATGTTCTGGCGTTGGCTTTATTTCTCGCTCTCAACGCCCATCGGATTCTTCTAGGAACGCTTATGGAGAGCTTTAGGGTTATTCCGTTGACTACAGCATCTTATGCGAAATCCCTTCCTTTCACGGAGCTGGTGATCAGACTCTCCTCGGATATGTGGATGCTGGCGCTTAAAATGGCTGCTCCGGCTTTGGCGATTCTGTTCCTCTCGACCGTTGCCTTAGGTATAGTGGCTAGGACTGTTCCCCAGATGAACGTCTTCATAGTGGGTTTTCCCCTTCAAATAGGAATTGGCCTCTTCATAGTGATGGAGGCTTTACCCATGACGGCCTTGGTCCTCTCAAGGCTTTTTGATGATCGTCTCTTCAGACAGATTTTGGAGCTTTTAAGCTTCCTGAGGTCATAGAACGATGAGAGACCCTGAAAGAAGATTTCCAGCAACGCCGCGAAGGCGCAGAGAGGCAAGACGCCGAGGGCAGGTTGCTAAAAGCATAGAACTCAGCTCGGTTGCCGTGTTGGTTTTGGTGCTGTTAATGTTATTGTTATATTCGAGAAGCGTGTACACGAATATACTGGCGCTATTTACATCCTCTTTCGAGAAGATCCCATATGTGGCCGATGTAGTCCGGTCTGAAACCGCTCAAAATACCGACGCAGCGCTTAAGTATATATCATCAAGCACGACTTCTATGCTCATTAAGAGCGGATATCTCGTATTACCGATATTGCTTATGGCTTTTGTCGTGGCTATGCTTGCAAACATAGTTCAGGTGGGCGTGGTTTTCTCATCATATCCGGTGATCCCGAGGATGGAGAGGATAAATCCGGTTAATGGCCTGAGGAGGATATTTTCCCTGAGATCGCTTTTCGAGTTGGCCAAGGCTTTGCTCAAGATAGCCATCATATCCTATGTAGGATATGTGACGATCAAAGCCAAAGTACCTGAACTGCCCTATCTGTCGGATATGGGGATAGCCCCAACTATCGGATATATAGCCAACGCTTCGTTTCAGATATTCTTCAGAACCTGTATAGCTCTGGTGATCCTGGCTATAATCGATTATCTCTACCAGAGGTGGGATTACGAGAAAAGCCTTATGATGACATTGCGTGAGTTCAGGGAGGAGCTCAGGGCGACAGAGGGTGACCCCCACATGCGAGCGAGAATCAGATCGATGCAGAGGGAGATATCGAGGAGACGAATGCTGCAGAGGGTTCCCGAGGCAGACGTGGTTTTGACCAACCCGGTCCATCTTGCCGTCGCTCTTAAATATGAGCCGTCGGAACGCAATGCTCCTTTTGTCGTGGCTAAGGGAGCAAGGTTAATAGCCGAAAAGATAAAACGGATAGCCGTTGAAAGCAGGGTCCCGATCGTCGAGAATCCACCTTTAACACAAGCGATCTACAAGGCCGTTGATATAGATGAGGAGATACCTGAGGAGTTCTATGAGGCAGTAGCTGAGATCCTAGCTTATGTTTATGCCATGACTAATTCGCCCAAGCTGGCGATAGCTTAAGGTGGGACCATGCTTGGTGGTAGAACCATTTCAAATATAGGTTTGGCTTTAAGGTTTGGCAGCGTTTTCATAGCGATAGCTCTTATCGCGATCCTAGTCATGATGGTAATTCCCCTGCCCACCCGTCTATTGGATGTCCTGCTGACGTTTAACATATCTTTCTCCCTGATACTCCTGCTTTTGACCATATACAGCCGCCAATCCTTAGATCTTTCGGTCTTTCCCTCTTTGCTGCTTGTGGTCACGTTGTTCAGGCTTGCCCTTAATGTGGCTTCCACCCGCCTGATACTTCTCAACGCGTATGCTGGCGAGGTGATAAAGGCGTTTGGCCAGTTTGTGGTCGGAGGAAACATAGTTGTTGGGTTTGTGGTGTTTCTGATTCTGGTCGCCATACAGTACATCGTTATTACAAGCGGCGCTCAAAGGGTGGCGGAGGTCGCTGCCAGATTCACACTGGATGCGATGCCGGGTAAACAGATGGCCATAGATGCCGATCTGAACGCCGGATTGATAACAGATGAGGAGGCGAGGGAAAGGAGAAGAGAAATTCAGAGAGAGGCGGATTTCTATGGCGCTATGGACGGCGCGAGCAAGTTCGTCAAGGGAGATGCCATAGCCGGCATCATCATAATATTGGTAAATATAATCGGTGGACTTTCCATAGGACTTATTCAGAAAGGGATGAGTTTATCACAGGCGGTGCACACGTATACGATACTGACGGTGGGCGATGGATTGGTAACTCAGATACCAGCCTTGATCGTCTCATCCGCGACTGGAATACTTGTCACCCGTGCCTCGTCAGAGATCGATCTGGGATACGATATGACTCGTCAGGTGCTATCGCAACCTCTTGCTATGGCGATCGTGGCGATAGCTCTCTTTTTCTTCGGTGTCTTTACGCCTTTACCGACACTCCCGTTCGTTATAATATCATTCGCCATCGGAGCGGCGGCTTTTGTGCTTTGGCGCTCTGCTAGAAGGCCGGAGAGACCTCCTGAGGAGGAAGCACCACCGACGCCAGTTGAGGAAGGAGCAGAACTGGCGGAGCCCGATATGATCCTGGTGGAGATAGGGTATAGCTTATTGCCGCTCGTTTATGAGGATCAGGGAGGTGACCTGCTCGAAAGGATACCTGAGATAAGGAGACGCTGTGCTAGGGAGTTGGGATACAGAATACCGCTTGTAAGGATAACCGATAACCCGACCCTTCCTTCCTCTTCATATAGAATCAGCATCAAAGGCTCAGAGGTTGCTAGGGGGGAACTCATGCCCAATCATCTGTTCGCTATGAATCCTGGAAACGTAACTGAGGAAATAGAGGGTATAGAGACGAAAGACCCGGCGTTTGGTGCTCCAGCTCTCTGGATACCTATCTCGGAGAGGGAAAGGGCTGAAAAGGCCGGGTATGTAGTTGTAACGCCTTCCGCCGTCTTGGCAACCCATCTGGAAGAGGTGATCAAACGCTATGCCCATGAGCTGATAGGCCTTCAGGATGTCCAGAACATGTTGGATTCCCTACGTGAGAGAAATCCCGTTGTGGTTAGCGCCTTGATCCCTGATATCATGTCGGTGGTTGATGTGCATAAGGTTCTACGTGGACTGCTGGAAGAAAGGGTCTCCATCCGAAATCTCACGACCATCCTAGAAACGCTTGCCGATTACGGAAGAAAGGCGACCATAAGACGACCGGATGGTACCACCATAGTTAATACCGACCTCCTGGTAGAATATGTGCGTCAGGCTCTCAGGAGGGAAATAGTGGATCAGTATAAGGTGAATGGGAAACTCCAAGTGGTGATGTTCGATCCGGATCTGGAGAATAGGTTGAAGGAATCCGTCCAGATGACCGAGGAAGGGGTGCAATTTGCACCGGAGCCTAGATTGTTACGTCAGGTTCTTAATGAGATACCTCGCACCTTGGAGGAGTTGATGACACGCGGGATAAGGCCTGTTATACTCTGTTCCTCAGCCATTCGTCCCCATATCCGTCGTCTTATAGCACCTATGTTGCCGAGCATTGGTGTTTTATCGTATGAGGAGATAGATCCTAGCGTGGAAGTTGAGACGGTGGGAGTCATCGGAGCAAGACCGCAAAGTTGAAAATATCAAGGAGGGATGCCGCATGCGAGTTAAAACCTATGAGGTTGAAAGTATGACTGAGGCGCTGGCCCGAATTAAGGAGGACTTGGGGCCCGGCGCCGTGATACTTAGCATCAAAAACATTCGCAGGCGGCGCTTTTTCGGCCTCCTGGGCAAGAACATGTTGGAAGTTGTAGCCGGCGTTAACCCTGAAGTTAAACCTAAGCGAAGAAGAACTTTGGAAGCAATAAGGGAGAAGCCTCGTCCTCCAGTTGAACCCAGGCGAGTTGAGGAGGAGGAGATAGATGTCGGAATTCGAAAGGCCCTGGACGATGTGTACGCTGATATAATCAAAAAAGGCGTGATCAGGGAGCTTGCTCAAAGATCGGTATTCCTCTTGGATGACATACTCTCGACGAGATTTAGAGAGGGAAAGGAGCTGACGTTTGAGGAGGTCAAAAGGGAGTTCGCCGGGCGGATGAGCCAAATCATCCCCATCTCAGGGGAGATCTCCATCGACGGCGATAAAACCAAAGTGGTCGCTCTGGTCGGCCCGACCGGAGTAGGCAAAACCACCACCACGGCGAAGCTCGCCGCCATCTACTCTATAATGAAAGGCCACGACGTCGGATTGGTTAGCATAGACGCCTATAGAATAGCCGCTTTTGAACAGCTCAAGACCTACGCGGATATAATCAACCTTCCTATAAAGCTTGCTACCAGCCCTCAAGAGGCTCGAGAGGCTGTCGACTCCTTCGAAGGCAAGGAGATCGTTTTCGTGGACACTGTGGGGAGAAGTCCAACTCATCAGATACATATGGCTGAACTCAAGGCGTATGTCTCATCTTTAAATCCAGATGAGGTTCACTTAGCGCTCACCTCCACCACTAAATATCAGGATCTCCTGAAAGTGATCGATGAATACGGTGAGCTCTCGGTCACAAACCTCATATTCACGAAGGTTGATGAAACTACATCTTTGGATTCTCTCGTTAACATCGCATATACGACCAGATACCCGATATCATATTTCGGGATAGGCCAGGACGTCCCGGATGATATAGAGCCAGCATCGATAGATCGTATAGTCGATTTTATGTTAAACCCCGATCTTATGGGGAAGATCTTGGAAAATCTCCGCTCAAAGCGGATGCAAGGGTAGACGCTATGAGAAGCCAAGCCGATAAGCTTAAGCAGTTGGTAGCCAAAAGGGTCTTAGGCGTAATAGGAGCGAAGGAAAAGGTGGGGTTGTCAACTATAATCTACAATATAGCCGCCGGGTTGACAGAGAGGATAGGAGATGTGATAATAATCAATGCTTCTTCAAAGGGAATCTCCCCTATAATGGGGGTCGAGGAGCTCCCTGATGTTACCGTGGCAGAGCGGCTGATAAAAGGCGAATATAGTCTGAGAGCTTCTCCCGCTGTTACATCGATCGAGAAAGTGAAAGTGATAGATCTCGGCGAGATAGATCTGGATGCTATCGAAGACCGAACGTGGGTGAGTGAAAGGATCAGGAAGTACTTCCAGAGAATCGAGAGGGATTACCCGTTCGTGCTTATAGATCTAGGCACGTTATCCTCATTTCAGTCCGTTGTTCTCTCTATGGTGTGTCCGGAGCTTATGTTCGTGGTTACCCCTGCGCCTGAAGCGAGGGCCCAATGCTATGCGACCATAAAGTCGATGTTGAACAGCAATGATGGTTTTAGAGAGACCGATATTGCGTTGTTGGTCAATATGGCTGAAGGACCAAATCAAGCGCTATTGGTGGCCGAGAGCATAACCAGCACAGCCAGGAAGTTCCTGAATTTCGACCTCAGCACGGCAGGATATGTGCCGTTGGATCAGCGCGTTAACGCCGCCTGCGAGAGGAAATTGCCGTTTTTGCAGGTTTCTCCTGATTCGCCGGCCTCAAAGAACATCAGGGAGATCGTTGATTGGATATATGCGAACCGACCTCCAATGGGGCAGATTGGTGTGAGCGAAGTTATACTCAAGTTCTTCAATCTTTTGATCGAAATCCAAAACCAAGGAGAGGGATAATGGCTAAGCGACAAATAGAAAGAAGGGTTACGCTTCAGCTCAGGACAGGCCCTCGTATAATGGAGTATCCAAGCCGTATACTCGATATAAAGCCGGACTACATAGTGGCCGAATCGCCCATCAGCGAAAGTGGCAGCATCCTCCACCTGGAAACCGGAAGGACGATAATGATCTTTGAACAGACTGAGGGAGGACCCGCCACTACCTATACCACCAAGGTTCGCGAACAGACCACCGATCGTAGTACAGGAGAACCTCTCACCATCATGGAACCCCCAGATCCCCCCATGAGGGTTCGAAGATTCGTAAGGCAGGCCATCACATCTCCCTTCCAATCATTGAAGCTTACCACCAGCTTCCAGCCCCCTAGGGTCTATGATGATGTCAGATGTGTTAACCTTAGCGCCGGAGGGATACTCCTCAGGGTAGAGCTCGAATCGCCTCAGGAGGCAAATCTGGGTGATCATGTTGTCGTGAGTTTCAGCCTGCCTGTAGGCCTTAAGAGAGCTGGACTTGGAGCCAAGCGTGAGTTCGATTATTCCGATGAGATGGAGTTATTCGGGACGGTCATACGAAAATATCAGAGGGAGGTAGAAGCTGTAACCTTCGATTTCATAGGTATAGAATTCGATGAGGAGCAAAATTTCCTCGGCCCTGAGGGAGAGGAAAGGCGAAGGAACATACAGAAATGTGTGCTCTTTCACCAGCTCCTAGAGAGAGAAGCTGGAGGAATATAAGAAAAGCGATGTCAGAGCTTCCCCGTAATCTGGTAGAGTTACCCCAGAAGTTAGGAGCTGTGTTTGGAGGGGTGGCCTTTTTCATCGTTTTGATCCCTGGGCTCTTCTCAACGGCCGATTTGCAAACCGTATTATATCACTCGTTTATAGCGTTCCTCATCTTCTTCGTCGTTGGGTGGGGGGTGGGAACCATCTTTTTCTACCTGGCCTATCTCACGCACATTAAAGAGGAACAGAAGGAAGGTGAAGTAAAGGAGGAAGCTCCTTCGGGGGAGCCAACAATACAGATAGATATCGATGATGACGGAATAACTAAGATGACGCGATGATGTCACGCTGGTATGATCGGTTGGAAGAAGATGAAAAAAAGCTATGGTTGAAGTTTAAAAAGGATGGCGACAGGGAAGCTCGGGAAGAGCTAATCTTAAAGTACGTTGGTCTCGTTAAGTACGCCATCGATAGGATGATGATCTCACCTCCCCCTACCTTGGATTTCGACGACGTCTACAGCTGTGGAATCACCGGTCTGATAGAGGCCGTCGACAGATATCAGCTCGATTATGGAACTAGCTTTGTCTCCTTTGCCCTTAAAAGAATAAAGGGCGCTATATTGGACGAATCCAAAAAATTGGGATGGGTGCCTCGCACCACATATCATAAACAGATCGAGCTTGAGAAGGCATATGCTCAACTTGAAAATACCCTGGGTAGACCCGCTTCCGACAGGGAAATGGCTGATTACCTGTCTATATCGCTTGAGCAATTTCACGACCTCGTCGATCAAGTAAGTCATGTTACCATACTTTCCTTATATCAGACCGTCACTAGCGGCGAAGATGATGAGCCGATAGAGATAGTTGATACGATACGAGATACCAGACCCGACCCACTTCAGCAGTTGGAGATGAAAGAACTGAAAAAAGTGTTGATCGAATCGATAGAGAAGCTACCTGAGAGGGAAAGACTGGTCATAACCCTCTACTACTACGAGGGGCTAACCTTGAAAGAGATAGGGGCCGTTTTAAAAGTATCGGAGTCCAGAGTCTCTCAAATACATACGAAGGCCGTGCTTAGGATAAGAGGCAGGCTGAGGACCTTCATAAGCGAAACAAAGGGAGTGATTCAAGATGCCGAATCCGATAGGCACCCAAAGCGTTTTGGCTAGAACGCTTGAAGTCCAAAGGGTTCAGGAAGCATATCAGCAAGGCTTGGTTAATCAACAACATGAGTTCGCCGTGAAGTTACAACAGGTTATACGACAGCGCCAAATCCAAGTGCAACACCCAGAGAGACCGGAACATGAGCCGATTCAAACCCAGGAGCATGGAAGACATAATAGAAGGAGAGATAGTGAAAACCGATATTACCGAAGCTCAAGCCGATTTGAAACGGAAGCCGAAGAGCATATGGGTTTTATAGATCCTGAGCACCATATCTTGGATGTTAAGGTCTGAGGTGGAAACGTGAATAGAAATGAGATCGAAAGGATGAATTTCGAAGAACTTAAGGTTCAATCGGAACTGTCCAGAAGAATGGCGGAGAAAAATCAAAATGATCTGGATAGCTTGAAAATCGAACGGACGAAACTCAGAGCGATCTTGGAATCGGAGATGGACAAGATAGATGAGCTGAAAGCGCAGATCGATGTTGTTCGAGATGAAAACAGACGGCTTGAGGAAAGTCTAAATCAAGCTCGATACGAGGAGGAGGAGCTTAAAAAAAGGCTCGAGGAGCTTAAAATGCTCGAGGCGAGACTTTCGGCAGAGCTCGATGTGATAGCTGATTCGAAAAGAAATATAGAGCGTGAGATAGAGCGATTGAAACCGAGAGTGGAGGAGTTCAGGAGAAAAACAGAGGAGGCAAGGGCGGATCTTATTCGCGCAAATCAGAGGCTTAAGGCGATAGAAGCTGAGCGGGATAGGGAAATGAAAGTCGCAGAGGATGCCAAGAGAAACTTAGGCGAAGTTTTAGCTGCCGAGGCGCGAATCATAGCGGAGATAGAAGCGGCTAAAAGAGAAGCGGATGAGTCAAAGGCTAAGGCCGAACAGATAAAGGAGAGGATAGGACAGCTTCAACATGAGCTCGAGATCGCCAGATCGGAGGCTGAACAGGCCAGGGAAAACCTGGAAGAGATGAGAGCTCAGGAGGCGAGGTTGATAGCAGAAATAGAGGAGCTAAAACATAAAGATGAAATTGAGGGGGAGAAACCGGAGGAAAAATCAGTTCCGATAAAGCCTTCAGAGGCTTCCTCGGAGGTCAACCTAGGTGAATCCATCTCTGATAGCGCCTCTAAGGCGCGAGAGATATACGGTCTATTCGACTCCGGCTACTCCGCCGATCAAATCGCTAAGGCCCTCAATTTGACTCGCGGATGGGTCGAGTTAACCCTCAAGCTTAGAAACCTCAGAAAGGTTGAAAATACGGAGGGGGATAAATCCGATGCCTAAAAGAAGTATCAAGATCAATAGAAGGATAAAAGTGAATATAGAGGGGATACCGGAGTACGAAAGCCGGATAAGGTACTTGGATTCCACCATAGCTAAGATCATCCCTCCTATAGATGAGGATGGCAATTCGATCGCCATAAAGAAGGGAACAGAGGTTATGATAACTGAGTTGACCAACAGCGGGGAAAATAGAACTTATAGAACCATAGCTCAGTTTATAGAACCTGATCCGGTTACCGGTTATGACATGTTGGTCGTCGCTTTAGATGAGGAAAACCCCATACCTATGCGCAATTTCGCGAGGGTGCTTGTCGATATCCCTGTGAAAATTCAAACTGAGTACGGCAAGCGGAACTATGAGGGGACAGCATTGAACGTCAGCGGATCGGGAATGTTGATATCGCTGGGGCTAGAAAGTGAAGGTGAAATTCCTAAGGGCGCGGAGATAAACCTCGATTTCGAATTGTCTGATAAAGGTAGATTTACGATACCAGCCAATGTGATTAGGATCTTTAGAATGAGACCGGAAAGCAATGTTTTCGGACTCGGGGTAAACTTTAAATTCACCGATTTTAGCTTACAGGATAAAATCGTCAGCTACGTCCTCAGCAGACAGATTGAACTTCATGAACTCGGAATGCCGGAGGTGGAGGATCCTCTGATCCAGCAGATAAACATGCTAAGGGAGGAAGTCGCTAGGCTTCGTGAGGAGCTCAGGATAGCTCACCAAAGGGAGGCTCAACTTGAGGAGGCCAGGAGGCGTTCGGACGCCATAATCATGCAATTAACCCGCCAGCTTGAGGAGCAGACTAGACAACTTAACAGATTACGCTCCAAGGCTTCGAGACGATGGTGGAAATTCTGGACATGGTTCAGCTAGTGCTAAACTTTAGCATCTTGCTGTCGATAATCCTTACTAGGACTTCATCTGAGGTGTAGGGTTATGAACGTATATGGTTTGATATCAGGGTTGAATACTCAGGAAATTATCGATCAGCTTATAGAGATCCAAAGACAGCCTAGAACGCGAATAGAATCTAAATTAACCGATCTTCAGTCCCAGCGCGTTATACTACAGGATATAAAAGCTAGATTGTTAGCTCTTCAGTCGAAAGCAAGCGGGTTAAAGTTTCATTCCACCTTTACATCCCGTATAGGAACTTCCTCCGATGAAAGCATAGTCAATATTTCATCTATCTCCTCCCAAGCTCCCACAGGAACCTATGAAGTTGTCGTCAATCAATTGGCAACCCCCTCCAGGGTCGAGTCCTCTGATGAGTTAGGGACACCTCTTGATGGGACAGAAGGGCTTGTTAAAATCCATAAAGGGAAAATATACTTCCAAATTTCCAATCCGGATGGTACCCTCCAAGGCAAATATGCCGTCGAGGTAGGCGGCACTGATACAACGAACATTCAGGGAATTATAAATGCTATAAACTCAGCCGTTGGTGATTCGAACATCCTCCAGGCGAGCGTTGAAACGGAGAACAGCTATAAATATCTTCAGATCGCTCTTGGTCAGGATTATAAAATCCAGTTCTTCGGAAATTCCAACCTGCTTCAGCTCCTGGATGATACCGACGGCATTGGCGATTTGAAATTACGCCCCGGTAATTCATATCAGATCACCGGTGCTTTAACCGATAGAGTGATTAACCTCGGCATTAGAATCGGCATTTTATCGGTAAATGGAAACGATATCTTCATCGATTCTGACACCACACTGGAGAATCTGAAAGATCAATTGCAAAATGCCGGATTAAGTGTCTCATATGACGATTCAACACAGACCCTTACGATCTCCGCCCCACAAGGGGGAAATTCCGCTTCCCTCGCGGGTAAGACCGACTTCCTCGACGTTATAGGATTGACAAGCTCAACCTTGAAAAGCAGATATATCGGTAAGGATGGCGAATTCAGCGATACAGATGCTCTTCATTTCATCGACCAAGGCGATCAGACGCCGTTCAAATGGAACGTTAACACCGGAACCTTTTCGATTAATGGAACAAGTTTATTTGTCGATTTGAGCGACACGATAGATGATGTGCTGGGAAAGATAAACAGCGTCACTAATACCACAGGTGTTACCGCTGCATATCAAGACGGTAAGATAGTGTTAAGTCAGGATGGCGAAACGCCCTGGATAAACGTAGGGAGCTCAGGGGATACCTCCAACTTTCTAGATGTCGTTGGTCTCTCTCAGGCCGATCAGGTGAATAACGGTTCGGAGGTGATTGTTGAAAGCGAGTTTAAGCTCGGGGCTATCAACCCTTCCAGGACTCTACAGATCCTTTTCGGCATAACAAGCCCTGGTTACTTCAACATAAACGGAACTCGGATAGATTTCGATCCATCTGATACCCTTCAGGATCTGATAATCAAGATCAATTCCTCCGACGCGAGTGTCAATGCTTATTACGATATAAACGAGGATAAATTCAATCTGGTATCTGAAAAGACGGGCAGTCCGAAGATTAACCTCCAAGATGGAGACGGTAATTTGCTTTCAAAGCTTAAGCTCAATCAAAGTCAGGTCGAACCCGGTCAGGACGCCAAGATCACGGTAAATGGGAATGAGGTGATTTCGAATTCGAATATCATTGACTCCGCCATTCCCGGTGTTACGCTCTCACTTCAAAAAAGCGCTCCAGGAACGACAGTTAAGATCGAGATTGAAGCTGATGTGGATGAAGCCGTTCAGGCAATTCAGGATTTCATAGATTCCTATAACGAGACCATAAGCTATATACGTGAGAAGGTCTTTATACCTTTAGTGTCTCAGCAACAGACCTCGGAAGGGACTGAGGAATCTATCAATACCAATGCCCTTCGAGGAGATCCGACTCTTAAAGCTCTCGTTCGGCGTCTCAATCAGGCGATGATGGAACAGGTTGAGGGACTTCCCTCGGGAAAGAACAGCCTGATCAGCATCGGAATAGGAAAACCCTCTGCCGGAACGGTAACTTTGGATCAGATCTTACGCGGTTTAGATATAACAATAAGGGATTATAGCAAATTGAGGGAGGCCATCCAGAAAGACCCCGAAGGGGTAGCGGAGATATTCGCGACTACCAGTAGCTCAACTCAAGGTATAGCCGAGAAAATCGAGAGTATCCTCTCGGGATATACCCAGGTTTACACGGGAGTAATCGACGGCAGAATCCAGATAATCGACAGAAGAATATCCGAAACGAATAACAAACTGGAGGAGTTCGACAGACGAATTGAAGAGACAAGACAAAAGCTAATGGAGCAATATTCAAAACTCGAGGAGGCTCTAGGTAATTTGCAGACTCAGTCCAGTTTCTTATCCCAGCAGCTCTTTAACCTACAGATTATCTCCCTGATGAGTATAGGTGGAGGGAGATCAAGATGAAGATATTACCCAGCATCTATAAGATCTTAGGCGTGGAGACCCACCCTTCATCCCGGGAGAGGAACATCCAAAGGGGCGGTGAGTCTGAGGATTTCCGATCAGATATAGCGGTTTTATCAGAAGAAGGTAAACTCGTAGCTAAAGCAATGGGCAAGCTTAAAGAGATCCCGGATATCCGATCTGGAAAGGTGGATGATCTCGCCAGGAGAATAGAACAGGGTGAGTACAACGTCCCCTTATCTCAAGTTGCAGAAGAGTTGCTCAAGGCATTGTTGCTCGATGAGATATAGTCATTTCCGAAGAGAAGAGAGAGATGATTCAAAGGCGGACTTATATTCTAGCCTTCCTTTCCCTGCTGTTTTTCATGGTTTTCCCCCTACACGTGGAAGCTCTAACCCCGGAGCTTCTCCTCATACCCTCTAAGGGTATATTGAACGAGGGTGAACTTTTCACGCTGAGCGTCGAGGCCGTCGCGGATAAACTTCTCGCCGTCAGCTTCACCCTGGAGTTTGATTCTGGTATCATCGAATATCAACCACAGATATTTCCGAACAATATACGCGTTTATCCAACTGGAGATCTCATATCCGTCACGGTCGCTTTCGATCATGAGGAGAGCTCGGAAGCCTACGGGATGATTCACCTTGTTACGCTGAATTTTCGAGCTATACGAAGTGGAAAAACCGATCTTAGATTCAAGGATGGGTCAATACAGTTAACCGATTCTAGGGGATTACCGGTCCCGAATTTCCTTGGACTTAGGGCGAGATGGAGCGAGGTTATCGTGGGGGGCGGTATGACGCTGGAAAGGTACTATGGCAAGCCGGATGAGAGAATTACATGCCGGGCGACCGGTTTTGCTTCAGGAGAGATTATCTCCTTGCATATCGGCAATATAAGCCCTCCAACGTTTCCAGCCACGATCATCGCCTCAGATACTGGAGAGGTGGAATTCGAATTTATCGTTCCGGATTTCACCTACGGTTTGAGGGATGTGGAGTTGACGGGAAGCTCGGGACGGAGATATACCACTTCCTTTCTGATAGAGCCAAGGCTGAGATCGGTCGATCCGATCAATGTCAAGTCTGAAGGGCGGATTACCCTGCAGGGATGTGGATTTCCTCCCCGCTTCCAACTTAAAATTTACCCAGAAGGCAGATCCCTTGGGCTGTTCAGCAGCGATGAATATGGAAAGGTTTCCGCCGATTTAACGCTGCCGAAACTTCCGGGTGGGTTGAAAGATCTGTGGATATACCAGGATGATAACCTGATATATATAGCGGATAACGCGTTGACGGTAATACCTCAGATCGAGATAACCCCGCTGTTCGGCGAAATAGGCCAGGAGTTCTCGATAACCGGTACAGCCTTTGCCCCTGGTGAGATCGTCGAAATCAGAATCGGCTCCAGGGAAATTAAACCGATCGTCGCGGACGAGATGGGGGAATTCAGGTCCAGTTTCGTCCTGGAAAAGGGATGGATCATACAAAACAAACCGACAGATCTCATCGTGTCGGCTATTGGGGAAAGATCCGGTCTGTCCGATGTCGAATCGATCAGGTATGTTCCAACTCCAAAAGTTTCGGGCTTTCCTTCCGATGGTCAAATTCACCCGGGAGAGGAGATGGAGCTGAGATGCGAGGGTTTTCCATCTAACGGGTTGATAGACGTGGAGCTTAACGCCCTTTCCCCTTCCATCTCATGCTTTGACTTCAACGGGGTCCCGCTGAACAGGGAATATCTCGGAAACGGAAGCTTTGGGCGGTATATCGTGCCGCCTGACGGCAGCTTTATCTTGAGGTTTAACGTTCCGAACATGCCAAGGGGCCCTAAAACATTGAAGGTTGAAGCTACTAGTTTCCAGCTCAGATCGGAGGTCACCAAAGAGCTTACCCTGGTGCCCTCCATATCGGCAGAGGTAGAAGGGATTCTCATATCGATAGAAGGAAATGGGTTTGCACCTAACTCAGATGTGGATGTTTATATTGAAGAGGAGCAACCCAGATTTAACAGGAAAGTAAGGACGGATGGATACGGATCTTTTCGCACCTCTATCGTTATGAACGATGGAGCGAGTGGGACCTTTACTGTCATCGCTTCTGAGGTGGAAGATGAGGGAAAAGCAGACTGCAAAATCATCGTATCTAAGCTCGATGACACAAGATTTCTCAGCATCTCACCCTCATCGGCAGAGAACGGAAGTGTTTTAAAAATTCAAGGCGCAGGGTTTGTACCCTTAAAAGCTATAGGTATTTATATAGAGGATGATGCAGGATTAAACCGACTTTTGGCGACGGGATCAACGGATGAGATGGGATTTTTCTCCCTTTCATCAACCATTCAAGATATTCCTCGGGCAGGTGAGAAAAGGATCACTATATACCAGAGCGGGAGGAAAGTTAAGGAAGCTAAGTTCACGCTATTAGAATCTCTGAGAGTTGATAAGGAATCCGGTGCCCCGGGCGAGATCGTGAGTGTCATGGGCTCAGGATATCAACCTTACGTCGATATCAGGATATCGCTTGGGAAAACCGGATACGAGAAGCTGCTGCTTGAAGGCAATGCCAACGAGTTCGGTGGTTTTTCCCTCCCCATAGCGATTCCACCTCAGGAATTCGGGGATAAGGTTTTAAAAGTGGAGATAGGGGATGAGACGAAATACCTTCCCTTCAGAATTCTACCGAAGATCACAGGAGCGGAAATTGAAAGGAGAGGTTTTCGCGTCCTAGGATATAGCGCCCAAGCAGGGGATGTGCTTTATATATATGGAAGCGGTTTTGTCCCCGGTGAGGAGATAGAGATCAGATTTGGTGGCTTGCTCGTCGATGATGCGATTGAACCCGTAAAGGCTCTTCATGACGGAAGTCTCGAAGCGAATTTCGTCCTGACCGATGAGCTGCTTAGAAAAAGAGAGAACTTTATAACCGTTACGGGGTCTGAGTCGAAATATCCTGTCTCTTATCCAGAACCCATAATCGCCCTTGAGAGACTTGAGCTAATACCGGATAGAGGCGAACCAGGTAGCAGCTTCACGGTTAAAGGAACTACCTATCCTTTCAATCTTAAATTCGGATCTTACAATCTCTCGTTCGTCGGATATGATGCAAACGGTGATCCTATAATGAGGATTCCTCCTCAGGTATCTGGCGGTGAATATGTGGTGACGGACGGGGTAAATGAAGCCAGATTTACCGTGATACCATCCCTTTACTTCATAGCCCCGGATGAGACACACCTTCGGCAGATCGAAGGAGTTCCGGGACAACGGGTAGAATTACACGGTGAGGGATTTATGCCTGGAAGGCTTGTTAAGATATCCCTTGGGCTGGACGGGGTGATTGAAACGGTTAAGGCTGATGCCGAAGGTGGGAAATTCACCAAATCTCTGATTCTGGATGAACAGCCGGGTGGTGAAGCGCTTATCGTAGCCGACGATGGAACACTTTCATCTTCCGTAACCGTGGTCTACTCGCCGATCATTAAAGAGGTTTCCCAGAGAAAGCTAAAGCTAATCGTTGAGGGGATAGGCTTTGGTCCCCAAGAGGATATCTCAGTTGAGCTGAATGGAACTTCTCTTCGGATTGATAGCGACGGAACCACAGATGAGAGGGGAAGCTTTAAGGCGGAATGTGTTCTTCCGTCCGGTATCAGCGGCACAACTGTGAAAGTCAAAGGCTCTGGTTCCGGATTTACGGAGGAAATCGCTAAAACCATCACAACTTCTAACCCCAGTCTGATGGTATCACCAGGGGAGGGAACCCTGGGAACCCAAGTTGATCTCAGCGGCGATTGGTTCTATCCAGGGGAGGAGATCACCATCGACTTCGACGGTGAACGGCTGTCCGCCAAAGCTGATGAAAACGGCATGTTCAAACTTTCCGCTCTGATATCCGAGGATTATCCCGACAACCATTATATCAGATTCATAGCCCGAGGCGGTAAATCCGGGGCGATCGCCTCAGCCATATTTCGATATAGAAGTCGGATCAAATACGTAGAGGTAAGCGTGATCCATCAATCACCAGAGGAGGAGGATGCAGCCGTTGCGGGTGATACCATACTTATAAAAGCACACCTGAATAGGGATATATTCAAGGCTATATCCGGCAGCTTTCAAATCGGTCAGGACATTCAGGGAGAACTGCGCGAGAGTAACGGGATATGGTCAGCGCAATACACGGTTAAGGCGGGAGACTACGTCGACGGTGAGTATGTGACGGTCACTCTAACCGATGAATCGGGGCAAACAGCCACCAAATCCAGTGACCGGAAAATATGGATAGATGCTGTGGTACAGATCGGCGATATTACGGTATCTCCGGATAAAGCCAAGGCGGGAGTGAAACTGTCCGTTATGGTTGAAGCTGAACCTAGCTGCACTGGAACTTTCTCCATCAAGGACGTTGTCCAGGATGTCCCGCTTAAGGAAAATCCCGATCACCCCGGCAGTTACTCCGGATCGTATACCGTCAAACCTGGAGATAAAGCTGTTGGAGATCTATTAAGCGTATCATTGACCGATAAATATGGAAATAGCGAGACAAGGACGGGAATCGTCAATATCGATGCGATCGCTGAGATATACCAGGTCTCAGTGGATAAAGATGTTATCAAACGCGGTGAAACCCTCAAAATAACGGTCAAGGGGGAGCCGGACTCTAGCGTGAAACTCTCGATAGGCCCCGGCATAATTGAGGAGACGGAGATGGTGGAGAAGGAAAAAACTCCTGAGGCTTGCTTATATACTTACACCTTTTCGCCGCGCGATGGGATAGAGGAGTATAATGCTATCCTTACGGTCAGCTTGACAGATCCTCTCGACAACGTAGCTTCCTATTCGAAACGTATCTCCATCGATACACTTCCTCCCGAAATTTACGGTGTACAGGTTAATCGCTACAGGGTTGAAAACGGTGATGAGATCGAGATAAAAGCGAAATGTGAGCTGGAATGCGATGTCAAAGCCGACTTAAGCCCTCTAGATACCACTAGATCTGAACCCGTTGAGTTTTCGGAGGTCGAACCCGGAAATTTCCTGCTTAGATTTAAAATCTCCTCTGAAAATTTAGCGGCTGATGGCAAGAAAGAGATAGAACTTACGGCAACCGATAGGGCGGGAAATATCGGAACCTATAAACTGGAACTCCTTCTGAAAAATCAATATACGTTCAAACTGAAACTTAAACGAGGGCTAAATCTGATAAGTATACCGGTAAACGATCCGGAGCTCAGGAGTCTGGACGATCTAACCGATCGAATAGGTCCTTCATGCGTTGCGATAGTATGTTATGATTCACAGCAGGAGAAGTTCGTCACATATACCCGATCTATGGGACCAGACTCCCTCAATAACCTGCCTGTAGAAGGCGGAAGAGGATATATCGTCGTTATGAACCAACCGGCGGAAGTTACGCTTAAGGGCAGAAAATGGGTCGGAAGCGTTTTGATAAACTCCAAGGTTTTCCTTTTCGGCCTGCCCGTCGATGACCGAAGAGTAAGAAGAGCTTCAGACCTCGTGTGGATATCAAATGGGGCTATCGAGCAGGTTATAAAGATCGAGCCCACCCCTAAAATCACGTTTTATTATCCCTCCTTGCCTCCCGATTCTCCCAGTAATTTCCTCCTCTCTCCAGGGGAAGGGTATATCTTGATGGTTGATAGCAGTAAGCTACCCCTATCCCTTGAGTTTCACGGGGAAAGTTGGGGAGATTGACCTGCCTGAGATCAACCCGTCATGGAATCTTGACATTCCGCCCTCACGATCAAAGCGCTTCTCTAACAGCGGAGAAGTCTCCTCTACAATACAATAAACATCACGGATACTGAAAGCCTTACGATACGGTATCATCTTATGAATTAAATGACCCAGGCGATTTGAAAGTGAGTATTGCCTCTCGCTTCTCTCATGATAGAGGCGGAAAGTAGACGGTGTCCTGCGATCTCATATGAGGTGAACCCCGCTCCGCCCGTTATCAGTACGTTCATCTTTCGCCTCCCCTGTAACATTTCACCTTGGACAATCTTAACCCCAATAACACAACTCCCGTTCCAAAGGCGATTGCGACGGCTAACCCCGTCATCCACCTGAACGGGGTATTACGTATGAGGGTGGGTGATGCCGACTTCGAGAGGAAAGGGTTCAAAGAGGGGAAAGTGGGATTGGGAGTCGTGGCATGCCAGCACCCGATTCACTTCGAGGAGATAAAGGTCGAAGGGGAAAACATACGCCAGTTTCGAATAAACCTGCCCGTGGAGCTCGATGGAGAACTTCCCGTCACATGGGCTGTGCTAAAAGAAAACAGGACAGAAGCTGAATAGAGCAGCGGAGA